>JBFGKW010000018.1:0-37616 GCA_041576495.1 Aridibacter sp.
CAGAAGGTCGCCATTAAGCGTAAGGGTCACCGCGAGTATTTCCACGAGCGGCGTGAAAATTTCCATCGGCAATCTCAACTTGCAGTTTTCTCGGGTTGTCAGGCCGTTTGATCTTGATCGCGTGCGAAATTCATGAAGTGGCGGCTTCCGGAAAGGATCCTGCAGCCGTTAAGCCCTTGGAACAAGCGCACGTTTTATCGATCGATCACCCATACTGCTCAAAACGAATATGACGCTCCGAAATTAAGGTGGTTTGCCTTTTCTCTATCGGTAAAGAAATAAGAGGTCTCGAGGCGCCTGAACTCCCCGCCGATCGAAAACTGCGGCGTAAGCTTGTAGATGAGGTCGAACGCGTAACCAAAATTTCTGGTGCGGAAATTTTGCTTGTTATGAGACACGAGATCTTGATTATGCGGATCTTCTATTCCGACCGAACCGTAAATATTTAATCTGTCGCCGAATCCCGGTAAGTTCCATCCCAACTGAGTCCAACCGCCGTGCGTTCGAATTCCCTTGACACCGGCGGCAACAGGGGCGTTGTTTACAATTATTGCGTAGGAAGAATTATATCCCTGAAAAATCCCGGCCTGCATACCGCCCAAATTTTCGCCGGAAAATACCTCACCTGAAATACTGACGCGTCTTACGATCGGGAAGCTCCAGTCAAATGCAATTCCGTAACCGTCAATATCGCCGGAAAAATTTCCGGAGCTGACTCTTGAGCGTCCGTAGTGCCCTGCCAGCCCGATCGTGCCATTTTTCTTGGAGCCAAACCAATTACCGTTGCTGTATGCAATTCGGCTTTGGATGAACGGCACCTTCGAAGACGAACCGGAACCGGGCTGGAGCAGCGCCGGCGCCGCCCCTCCGGCCGGGAAATCACCGGCCGACGGTGCAAGAAGCGCGCCCTGGAACTTGAAATTCTTCCCGATTTTTTGTTCTATCCGGATTTGGGGCAAACGCGCCCATGGGTTTCCGGCAGCCGCAAACTGCGGAATCGCCGCAGCGGCGATTGATTGTGGATTATTCGGGGCAAAGAGGATCCAATCCTGCCCGATTAAAAGCGAGGTTTTTTCCCATTCAAATGTTGCTTTGGCAACCCGGAGCCTCAACACCCCCATGTTCTCTCCGACGCCTACCCCGGGGAATCCCCCATAAAAATCGGCTTCGACGACACCGCTGACGTTGGCGCCGCCGAATTTTCCTCCTGTAATTCGAACCCCAAGGCGGGTTTGTCTTCCGCTTGCGCCCGAGTTGCCGGGTTTTCCGGAGGTTGCCCAAAGCGGATCATCCGCGTTGTTTGTCCCGTTGCTGTTTGCAAATGCGTTAAAGAAGATGATTCCATAGGGCGTCACGCGGTAATCGCCCGCATCAATGCTCAAATCTTTCTTTACCGACTCGGATTTGTTTTCCGTCGCAACTTTTTCCGACGAACCCGGGGCGTCTGAATTCGCAGCGGCAACCGATGCCGTAGGGACGGATTTGTCAACCGTTTGGTTATCAGCGGTGCGGAGCGATCGTTTTAAAGCTTCAAGTTCAGCCAGCATTGCCGTCACTTTCGATTCAAGCCGTTTCACCCTTTCGATAGCATCCTCTTCGATTTTCCCGCCGGTAACGGAAGTTTCCGGCGACGCCAGAGTCTGCGCCGAAATGCTCAGGGAAAGGCCAACCAACAGACAAACCAAAAACAATAACTTAAACAGATTTTGCATAATGAATACCTTTTAACTCTTATCATCAAGCGGGGAAACATCAGGGTGTGGATAGCCGTCGGTTCGCGATCCGCCCGGCCCGTCCTTCCGACGCACGAAATCTTTTTCGACAAGGATTCTGACCGCTTTGCCGTTGCCCAGATCCTGTGATCCGCTAAACCCAACTTCCCCGGTCGTAGCCCACGCAACCGCAATATCATTTGGAACCGAAACTGAAATTTTTCCGTCCCCGATGTCGGTCCGAACCGTATTTACGTCGGTCGACCGGTTAAGCGAATACGACAAAACCCGGTCTTCGCCGCCGCCGAAATCAATTGAATCCGTTACGCTCCCCGTTTTTCCAAACTGTTCGACCTCGCTCACGGTGAGCCGGAGCCTGATAGAATCACCATTGATTCGTAATTTCATTTTTAGTCTCCCGGGCTACGGATTCTTATAATCGGCCTTCGGTCCGAGATAGAACCACCAATTCAGGACCGCGCAAATGGCATAAAACACCGCAAATCCATACATCGCGTATTCGGGCGTCGTCGCTTTCATCTGTTCGCCGATCACCTGCGGAATAATAAACGCGCCGTAGGCCGCAACTGCGGACGTCCAACCCAATACCGGACCCCGTTGCTCTTCATTGAATATCACGCCGATCGTTCTGAACGTTGAACCGTTCCCGATCCCCGTGGCCGTAAACAAAATTACAAGAAGCACAAAAAACGGGAGGAAATAATCCTGTGGAGTCGCCGATTGATAGGCGAGCTGCGCAAAATAACCGACTCCCACCGAACAAATGACCATCACAATGGAAACCACCTGTGTAACGATCGCGCCCCCGGTTTTATCCGAAATCCAACCTCCGACCGGCCTTATCAGCGCACCGACAAAAGCCCCGACCCAAACATACATAAATGTCGCCGGTCCGTCCGGATTCGGGATATCGTGAACCATAACCCCATCGACGAGCATATGTTTGACGCCAAAAATAAATTTTATTGAGAGCCCGACCGCTGCCGCAAATCCGATAAACGACCCGAAGGTCATCGTGTAGATGATGGTCATTATCCAGGTATGGCGATTCCCGAATATCTTATACTGTCGATTGAGGTTGTCTTTTATCGCTCCTGGAGAAAGGGCTTTCAAGGCGACCACCGTCACCGCAATAATGATCGGCAGGGCAATCCATTTGACCCAAGTTGTCTGCTCGAATGTCAATATTAGAAACAATCCGATCGCGGCGGCGGCGAACGCTATCAACAGAAGCCACCCGATCCGGGCAAACGAGACGAATGGATTCTTGATATCGGGCGACGCGGATGCGGTTTTGATATTGTTCATCAAAAACCATCCCGCAAACGCAAGCGGAACCAACCATAGCACCCATACCCCACCGGCGTTGGAAAGCCACGTTTCAGAGCCCGCCGGAATCTGTTTAAAGATCGTACCGCTTCCCGATTTGAGCGTCAGCGGAGCACCGCTCAGCCAGCCCAACAGCGGCACGGTCATCGCAAGCGGAATTAGAATCTGCATCGTCGTGACGCCGAAATTTCCCAAGCCGGCATTCATTCCAAGTGCGTAACCCTGCTTTTTCTTCGGAAAAAAGAAACTGATATTGCTCATCGAGGAAGCAAAATTTCCCCCGCCGATTCCCGACAGGAAGGCGAGAACCTGAAACACGAAAAGCGGCGTTTCGGGATTCTGTAGTGCAAACGCCGCACCGGCAGAAGGGATCATTAACAATGCGGTCGTAAAGAAGATCGTGTTTCGGCCGCCGGCAAGCCGGATAAAAAAGGAGCTTGGAATTCTGAGTGTTGCCCCCGTCAGCCCGGCAATTGCCGATAGTGTGAATAATTCCGTGGCATCAAACGGGAACCCCAGATTCTTCATTTGAACCGTAATGATTCCCCACATCTGCCAGACAGCAAAGCCTACCAGGAGGCTCGGAATTGAAATCCACAGATTCCGATTTGCGATTTTCCTGCCTTTCGAATCCCAGAACGCCTGGTCTTCAACGTCCCACTGCTCTATATCTATTTTGTTCATATAATTGTAGGTAACACATTACTTTTCAATTTTCCGCATCAATGCCGGCTCTTTCCGGTTCATCATAGTTTGGACCACCCGGTGCATCCAGAATAAACAGGTTGCGGAAAGAAAGAACATAAACATCCATGCGCTCGTCCAAAGCCCGGTACCGTCAAGCAAATAGCCGAAGATTATCGGACTGAAAAACCCTCCCAATCCTCCAAGTACACCGACCATGCCTCCAACCACACCGACTTCTTCCGGAAAGTATTCAGGAATGTGCTTGTAGACTGCCGCTTTGCCGATACCCCAGACGATTCCCAGCAGGATTACCAGGCCGGCAAAGATCCAGACGTTTGCCTGAAAATAAATTTTTGTTACGCCTTTGGCGAGAAGTTCCTTTCTTTTAACTTTTTGGCCCACCTCAACCACGGGTTCTTGCCAGACTTCTTTTTTTGGAAAAACTATAATTCCGGAATCGGTATTTACCTGATTTTTCGCTCTGGGAATAAAACCATAGACCTTGTCGCCGGCGGTGATGGAATTATCGTCGACAGCGGATACTGTACCGTCTTTTTCCGCGGTTATTCCCTTTCCCGGCGATGTGATCTCCATCTTCGGGACGATCAGGAGAAATGAGATTGCAAGCGATGAACCAAGTACCCAGTACATCACTTTCCGCCCGCCGAAATAATCGCTCATCCACCCGCCGAGGGCACGGATGACACCTGAAGGAAAACTAAACAGTGCGGCTAAAAACCCGGCAGTTACGAGCGGAAGATAATAAACATTGACGAAATACGGTACCAGCCATTGAGAAAAGGCGACGAAACATCCAAACACGAGAAAGTAATATAGTCCGAATCGCCAGACCCGGATGTTCTTTAAGGGTTCAAGCTGTTTCTTCAATGTCTTTGAATTACTTCGCGGTTTCTTGTTCGTTGTCACGAGATAAAAAACCGCCGCCATGACGACCAAACCGATCGAGTACACGACCGGCAGCATCCGCCAGCCTTCGATATCATTCGAATTATTTGTAAAAGTGTTGAGCAGCGACGGCGCCATCAGGGTTGTCAGCGCGGCTCCGGCATTTCCGGCCCCGAAAATTCCAAGCGCCAATCCCTGGCGTTCCTTGGGAAACCAAACCGATGTGTATGCGATTCCAACGGAAAAGCTGACCCCTGCCAGTCCGAAACCAAAACTGCAAAGTGCGAACCCCCAGTAGGTGTCAACCGTGGAAAGAAGATACATGGGAATTGCGGCTAGAATAAGCACCGCCGTAAATACCGGTTTCCCGCCGTATTTGTCGGTCAGCATCCCAGCCGGCAAGCGAAATACTGAACCGGTCAAAACCGGAATGCCCAGCAGCCATCCGACTTCGGCGGCAGTCCAGTCAAAAACCCGGTTGACGGTCAAAAAGGTTACCAGAACCCCGTTCAGCATCCAGGCCGCAAAGCAGACCGTGAACGCCAGAGTATTCATAAAAAGGATTTTGTTGGCCCCGGGAGGGGTGGTTATTTCCATATGCGAAGTCCCGCCTGTCTGATCGATCAGCCGGTTGATATATTTAAAGTTTCGATTGGCAGGATAATTTGACCGATTAACCGATAACCGTATCTACTTATCCCCTGAACGTATAATTGCTTTTTGCCGGAATCGGAACAATAGTTAATTTACATCATTTCTTTGATGTGAATGTTCGGTTAAGGTGGGTATTTGACGATCAAAGATGCTGCGGCGCCCGATTTGATCATAATCCAAGCAATATATTTTGATTATGACAATGCCCCGGAATCCCGAAATGTGATCGTGGTCATATACTGGCCGGTCATTTCGAATAAAAATAAGGCAGGAACGATATGGTTGCGTTACTGTATTAGAGCCCTTAGCGAATCCTGGACCCGCGGATGAAAAGCACGCGGTCGGCGGCGCCCGGTAAACACGGTTCGAGTAATATGACGAGAGATTCGCCACTCAACACTCCAAAGACAAACAAGCGATTCCGGGTTCGCGGGATCGCTCTGCCGATAGAACACGGCGGCTGGGGATTCTTGTTCGAGCCGTTGGTCGCGGCGATCGCGGTCGCGCCTTCAATCGGCGGCGTATGGATTTCACTCTTGTTTATCGGGGCGTTCCTGACGCGGCAGCCGCTAAAAGTATGGTTTTCCGCATTGTTAACAAAAAGAGAATTGCCCCAAACACGAACTGCGTTTTACTTTGTCGTGGCTTACTCGGTTGTATTCGTGGCCGGACTTGTCGGAAGTCTCAATTATTTTCGTGTCGAAAATAATGTACTGTTTATGCTTTTTGTTCCGGTCGGACTCTTTCAGGTTTATTGCGATGTTTCCGGGCAGAGCCGCAGGCTGATTCCGGAATTGATTGGAGTTGTCGTCCTTTCATCTTCATCGGCTGCGATTACATATGCCGGCGGATGGACGGCCGCCGAATCGATCGCTTTGTGGGCAGTTTTTGTCGCCCGCCTGGCCCCTTCTGTGATATATGTCAGAAACCGGCTCCGGCTCGAAAAGGGTAAGCGCTTTTCATACGCTCGGGTGGCGGCCGCTAATTTTGCGGCATTGTTGGGAGTCGGCATTCTTTACTCCGTCCGGTTAGTTCCTCTGCTGACCGTGTTCGTGTTTGCTGTTTTGACCGGGAGGGCAATGATGGGGATGTCCCGGTACCGGGTCAAATCAAAGGCGATCAGGATCGGCATATGGGAAGTGATTTATGGCATTTTGACCGTACTTTCGGTTATCGCCGGTTACTATTTTGATGTCTGACAGAATGAACAACGCGATTCCAAACAGTGTTTACGGTCCCGTCGATTCCTGGCGGCTCGGTAAATCACTTGGAATTGACGTGCTTTGCGTCGATTCGATTTGTTCATTTGAATGCGTCTATTGCCAGCTAGGCAAAATCAATCGTGTCATCACTGAAAGGGACGTATTTGTCTCGACCGAACAGGTGTTAAAGGATCTGGAAGCCTCGGATTGGAGAAATGCCGATGTCATAACTTTCTCGGGAAGCGGAGAACCGACATTGGCAGTTAATCTGGGTGAAGTGATAACAAAGGCAAAGGAACTTACCGGTAAGCCGATAGTCGTTTTGACCAATTCTTCTCTTCTCACGATGCCCGAAGTCCGAAGGGATCTGGCTCAGGCAGACAGGATCTTTTGCAAACTCGATGGCTGGAGTGAAGATGTATTCAAACGGATCGACCGGCCGGCCGATAAAATTACGCTGAAATCGATCGTCTCCGGAATCAGGAACCTGCGAGATGAGTACACGGGTTTTCTCGCAATCCAAACGATGATCCTTCGCAGCCTGACCGGAGATGAAGTAAAGCGGTATGCTGAAATCGTTCGCTCGTTAGGCCCGGATGAGATTCAGCTTTATCTGCCCCACCGTCCTATACCCGAAGAATATCAGACCGAAACCCGCGGCAACGACCCTTATTATGCTCCCGTAATGAACCAGTTAAAGACAATCGGTAAGACAGAATTTGAAAGTATTCGAAGCCGCCTTTCAAAATTGACCGATGTCCCGGTGGTTATGAGCAATTAACGTCAGCCAATTAGTTGAAAGGAATATATGCACAATGTAGATATCGATTTGGTCGAAATGTCTTTGGACGTGATTAAATTTGCGATTCAACGAATTACCGATACTAACCCCGAACTCGGATTTCCAAAATCCGAGAAGGAACTCGATGCGCTAGTCGGTGAAACCATAACACCCGAGGGAATAGGCGGAGAAAAGGCATTCGGCATATTTCGAGATATTTTGATCAAAGCGAGCATACCGATCGATCATCCCCGCCACCTCGCGTTTGTTCCGGCTTCCCCGACCCGCGCCGCGGTGATGTTTGATTTAGTAACTTCTGCTTCCAGCGTCCACGGCTCCTTTTGGCTTGAGGGCGCGGGCTGTATTTACGCCGAAAATCAGGCGATGAAGTGGTTGGTCTCGCTGACCGGGATGCCCGCTGGCTCGTTTGGCGTTTTTACCAGCGGCGGAACCGAAGCGAATCTTTCGGCAATGGTAACGGCACGGGAATCTTGGCGTAGCACCGATCATTCCAAGCGAAAACAAAGAGGAATTGTAATTGCCTCCCGGACGGCGCATTCCTCGATCAAGGCAATGGCCAAGGTAATTGATGCCGATGTCCTTTTGGTCGATACCGATGACAAACTCGAAGGGGAACAGGTCGCAGAGACGATTTCCGGTCTTTCTGCCGTAGACCGCGGCCGGGTTTTTGCGGTTATCGCCACCGGAGGGACGACGAATGCGGGAATCATTGATGATTTATCAGGTATTGCCGAAATCTGCGAAACGGAAAGTCTCTGGTTTCACGTAGATGCCGCCTACGGCGGCGGGGCGCTGGCGGCACCATCGGTCAGGCTGCTGTTTACCGGAATCGAACGGGCCGACAGCGTTACGATCGATCCGCATAAGTGGTTGTTTTGCCCGTATGATTGCGGATCGATAATTTACAAGAATCCCGAGCTGGCCAGAGAGGCTCATCTCCAGGAGGGATCTTATCTCGATATCTTCTCGGATGAAGGCACCCGCGGATTCAATCCGGCAGACTATCAGATACAACTTACGCGCCGGGTTCGGGGTTTGCCGCTTTGGTTTTCGCTGGCGATGTACGGGACAAAACGTTATGAACAGGCAATCGAACGCGGACTCGAACTTGCACAAATTGCCGGCCGGATGGCAACCGAGATGGATCATCTCGAATTAGTCCGTCAGCCAAGTTTGTCCTGCGTCCTTTTCCGCCGAAAAGGCTGGTCGGCGGAAGACTACCGGAATTGGACCTACAAAAACCATCGAGACGGATTTGCTCTGGTGGCGCCGACCAAATGGAAGAATGAAGAGGGGTTTGAAACGGTTACGCGTTTTTGCTTCATCAGCCCGGATACGACAGAGCAAGACATTCGTGACATTATGACAACGATGATTTAATGGCAACGGGACCGCGTTCTAGAATCCGATTTTAGTTTATCCAGCCATTCTGTTTGGCGGAATGGGAGAAGAATACCAGGCAGACCGCAATAGCAATGATCAACAGCGGCATTGCGGCCGTGGCCGCGCCGTTTACTTCAAGCAACTTCGTTCCAAACAGGGCATGGCCCATCTGCACAAGAATCGCGACAAGAGAAACGACAAATAATGGTAACGCCCAGGACTTTCGCATCAAGAGCGCCACGCTGGCGATCGTGCCGCCAAATACCGCGATTGCGTAAGCCGAGGTCGCCCAAGCCGGAATGTTGGTGTAAATACCGCGTTCGGCCTCCGTCATCGCCGCGATCGACTCGGGGCTCATCGTCACGCTCATCAGATATGTCATTACGCCCATCAGGTTCCAGACCAGCGCGAGAATGCCGATGATCCAAAAGACGGTTGTTGGTTTTGCGCTTTCATTAGTTTTCGACATCGTGCCTCCAGCGTGAATTAAGCCGACGGTTTATCGTCGGGACGAGAGTCTCTTGCGAGTCACGGATTCAGGCACCGACCTCATCCGCGCCACGCCATTCCCACCCAAACTCCATATCCTGACGATCTTCGCAATAGACTGCAGTTATCATCCGAAAGTGGTAGCCCATCGCCGCCAGGGTCATACCGTGTGCAAAATCCCGCGGATGTCGCCGCAAGATCAGAAACAGGTAGCTCCAGAATTGAATTCGTTCGCTGTCGCGGACGCCGAGCGTCAGTATCAACTTGGCCAGGGCCTTAAAATCACCGATCAGATTTATTTTTCTTGGTTCGGGCGAATCCTGCTTAAAACGCGACACGCAATCAAGTGCGCGCCGGTAGTACTCGCGAGGGCTGTAAATGTTTCGGAGGATATTTTTATACCCTTCGATAAGAATGGTCTTGTTCATTTTCGGAACAAAATTCAAGGAACAATCGGTGTTGTTTCCGGTGCTTTCTTTGAGCAGCCTCCCTTCACTTTCGAGCCGCCGCCAGAGTTGGGTGTCTGGAAGGGCGGTCAAAAGCCCTACCATCGCCAGCGGAATCGCGCTTTCTCGTATGAATTCGATCTGCCGTTCGAATATATCTTGCGGATCGTTATCAAAACCGACTATAAAGCCAGCCATCACTTCCATTCCATACCGCTGAATCTTATGGACCGAATCAAGCAGCCCGCGTCTTGTGTTTTGCCCTTTTTGCGCTTCTTTGAGGCTCGCCTCAACCGGCGTTTCGATGCCGAGAAAAACTCTCCGAAATCGTGCCGCTTGCATCATTTCAAGGAGAGCATCGTCTTCGGCAAGGTTTACACTTGCTTCCGTCAGGAATGAAAACGGAAAATCGTTGCGGCGCGACCAATCGATGAGCTCCGGTAGAAATTTCCTGACATTTTTTTTGTTGCCGATAAAATTGTCGTCAACGATAAAAACCAAACCGCGCCAGCCCGCAAGCATCAGCGCGTCAAGTTCAGCACGCATCTGTTGATTTGATTTGGTCCGCGGAACCCGCCCGTAAATTTCTATGATGTCGCAAAACTCACACTGAAAAGGACAGCCTCGGGAATACTGGATATTCATCGAGCTGTATTTATCCAGATCAATCAGTGAGAAATCCGGTACCGGTGTTTCCAGCAACGATGGCCGTTCGTCTGCCTTATAAATGCGTTTGAGCGAGCCGGCCTCGAGGTCGTTTATGAACTCCGGGAGAGTAGTTTCGGATTCGCCCACAAATATGAAATCAGCTTCAGGCAGGTTCTCGGCACCGGTCGATACATAGGGCCCGCCGACCGCAACCCGCTTTCCCTTTTCCTTACATAAAGCCACCACCCGTTCGAGAGATTCCCTCTGCACGATCATCGCGCTGACAAATACCATATCCGCCCAATCAATATCCTTCGGATCGAGCTCTTCAACATTCATATCCACGAGTCGCGGTTCCCAGTCATCCGGCAGCATTGCCGAAACCGTCAAAAGGCCAAGCGGCGGAAACGCTGATTTCTTGCCTTCAAAGGACAAGGCATGACGAAAACTCCAATAGGTGTCGGGAAAAAAGGGATAAACAAGCAGTATCTTCAAAACTCAGCCTCCTCATTTTTGCGCGCAATTCGACAGCAACTAGTTTCTTTAATACTAACAGCTCTCCACGCGGGTAGTGTAAAAGTTTTGTAATATCGCCTTCTTTAATCTGGTTGAATGTGCTGTCGAGCGCACTAAACAGCGCAGCCGGACGGGCAGGTTGAAATTGATCGATCTAGCTTAAAAACAGGGTTTTAACGGGCAGGCAGGGTGCAGGGTGGACAGGACGGCTGAGCGTGGCCCGTTACTCACGCCGGAGCAAGAAATTCCGTTTTCCCGTCGCACGATCCTAGTTTGCTTCCTGCCACATACTTTCGGCGAGATAAGGGTCCTGACCAGGTATCATTCGGTCGACAATCAGATTCTTTGAAAACACCAGCAGGAATAATGCAGCAAACCCGATCGGCAACGCAAGATCAACCAAACCGATCATCGGGCTCGAAAAATACGTCGGGAAAATCAACAAATACAAATCGAGCCAATGACCGATCAGAACAATCCCGCAGGCCCATAACATCCATGTTTCATTCATCTTAACCCTTCGGGGCAGCAGCATTACAAATGGAATAATCCAATTCAAGAAGAGATTCAGGATAAACAGGTTAGTCCAGGCAGGTGTCGCGGTCCGGCGAAAATAATAAATTGTTTCCTCGGGAATATTAGCGTAATAGATCAGTAAATACTGACAAAGCCAGATGTACGCCCAAAACGTGGCAAATCCCAAAACCAGCTTACCGAGGTTATGAAGCTGCCGGTCACCGGCTTCTTTTAAGAAACCGCGGCGGCGGAGGAGTATTATTAGAATCGTAATCGCCGCCGTACCGCTGAGCAACAACCCCGCGATGTGATAGAAAGCGTATATCGTGCTGAAAAACATCGGTTCAATTGACATAATCCAGTCAAAGACGGCAAAGGTAAAAGTAATCCCAAATACTACGATAAAAATCGCCGAATAAGTTTTGCTATTATTCGTGTGCGCCAGACTTGCGTCTTGATCCTGCCTGAATGATTCACGCTTTATCAAAAAAATCAAAATTATCCAAACTGCAAGGAAAATCAGCATCCGGGTAAAGAAGAACCCGGTCGTGAGGTATGCATTCTTAAATGCCAAGTCCTGTCCATGGTGTGAAATCGGCCCTGCTGTCCATTCATACAGACTTGACCGTCCAAAGAAGAGAAGAAGGATTGAAACGGCACCGACCGAAATGTAGCTCATCATCGCTTCCGGGACCCGCCTTATGACGCTTGTCCAAGCGGCGTTTGAAAGGTGATTAACAGCGACAAAAACGGCCGCGCCCAATGCGATAGTTAAAAAATAGAACGAATTTTGGAGGAATACTGCCCAAAACCTATCGCTTGAAAGCAATCCGCCGACCGTACCCAGCAAACCTATAATCAGCAGCACGTAAAGGATGTTTTTTTCTTTCGTTTTGATAATCGATTTACTTCCCATCAATCACTCCTTTTTCGCCTGCAATTCGCGAATGTAAAGGATTACTTTCCAACGGTCTTCGGCTGTAACCTGTGCCTCTAGCGCAGGCATATTGTTTCGACCCCGGGTAATTATGTGAAACAGTTCGCCATCGCTGAGCGCCCGGGAAGCATCTGTGGCATAGCTTGGCGGATTCGGAAACTTTGGAATTACCGGTCCGTCACCGCCTCCGCTATTGCCGTGACAAACGGCACAATTATTCGTATAGACATATTTTCCGCGTTCAAGATTTTTTTTGCTTCTATTAAACGGATTGGTTAATTCACGTCCGGCACGGGCCAATTCTTCAGGCGTGGCATCATAATGAAAAGGCATAAAACCCCTCGGTATGGTACCGGCAACGGGCGGTTGCGCGGTCAACCCCTTTGGCAACACAGGATTTGCCGTTTGCGACAGGTAAGCCGGCGAAATACCCATTTGGGTCGGATACTCAAGATTCCGCCGTTCTAAATTACGATCGAAAATCGACATTCCGCCCAATACGAAAACCGGTAGGAGAATAAATGCCAGCCATGTTGATATTCGCTTCATACGAATCGATCCCCTTCAACCACTTCAATCGCATTATATTTTTCAATCAGCCGTTTGGCCCTGGTCACATCAAACGACCCATCTCCCTGCTTTAAGACCATAACGAAACGGTCGTCTGTGACACCTTCAAAAATCTTCTTTTTGCTGAAAAGCCAGAGCCGATTTCGCATAAACAGAACACCGATTGAGATCAATCCGGCAAAAAGAACAGTCAACTCAAAGGCCACGGGAATAAAAAGCGGAAAGGAATTGAACGGCTTTCCGCCGACGATCAGCGCCCAATCGTAAGCGGATGTCCAAACCTGCAGGACCAACGCAAAAGCCAACCCAAAAACACCGGCGGCAAAGGTGATCCAGGTCAGCCGGGAGGGTTCCAGTCCAACGGCGGCGTCCATCCCGTGGACGGGAAACGGCGTAAAAACATCGTAAACATCAAAGCCCGTCAAATGTGCCTCGGCGGCAGCGCCTTTGAGGTCATCTTCGTGGTTAAAGTAAACCGCGGTATATCGAACATTGGTATTGTCAGTTTTAGTGGTTTCCATAGTTTAATACTCCCTTTACTTCGCTAACTGCAATTACCGGAAACAGTCTCAGGAAAATGAGGAATGCCGTAAAAAACAACCCAAAACTTCCTATTAAGAGCCCGATTTCCACCAAGCTCGGAACATAGTAGGTCCAGCTTGAAGGAAGGTAATCGCGATGGAGGCTGACCATAATGATTACAAAACGTTCGAACCACATTCCGATGTTGATAAAGATCGAGAGTATGAAAATCAACGGGATCGACCGTCGCAAACGTTTGATCCAGAATAACTGGGGAATAAGCGCGTTACACGTAAACATAATCCAGTAAGCCCAGGCGTAGGGCCCCATCACACGATTGATGATCATAAAGATCTCGTTTGGATTTCCGCTGTAAAAACCGATAAAGAGTTCGGTGATATACGCGAGCCCGACAATTGAACCGGTCAGCAGCGTTACCTTGCACATCTTCTCAAAATGATCAATCGTTATGTAAGATTCCAGATTCATCACTTTTCGGACGAGGATCATTAACGTCATAACCATCGCAAACCCTGAAAAGACGGCGCCGGCAACGAAATAAGGAGGAAAGATTGTCGAATGCCATCCGGGAATAAGCGATGTTGCAAAGTCAAAACTGACGATGCTGTGAACGGAAAGCACAAGCGGTGTCGCAAGTGCGGCGAGCATCATATAAACGGTTTCATATCTTGACCAGGTCCGGTTGGAACCGTTCCAGCCCAAACTCAGAATCGTGTAAAACTTCCGGCGGAATTTTGTTTGGGCACGGTCTCGCGCAGTCGCCAAATCCGGCAGTAATCCGAGATACCAAAATACAAGCGAAATCGTAAAATAGGTCGATATTGCAAAGAAATCCCATAATAGCGGTGAACGGAAATTTACCCAGAGCGAACCGCGGTCATTCGGATAAGGCAGAACCCAATAAAAGAGCCACGGCCTTCCCATATGGATGATCGGAAACACCCCCGCACACATTACAGCGATCAGCGTCATCGCTTCGGCGGAGCGGTTTATCGAGGTCCTCCATTTTTGGTTAAACAGATACAGAATTGCGGAAATAAACGTTCCGGCGTGTCCGATCCCGATCCAAAAAACGAAGTTCGTAATATCAAAAGCCCAGCCGACCGTGCGGTTCAGTCCCCAGGTTCCGATGCCGATCGTGACCGTAAGGTATCCGGCTACGATTCCGGTAATCAGTAAAGTGACTGCGATCGAAAACGCGATCCACCATCCGACCCCGGCCCGGCCTTCGTGAATCCGGTTGATATCTTCGGTCACATCCGCATAACTCTTATCGCCTTCAATCAAAGGTTTTCGGAGCGGCGAATACACCGGATGATCGGTGATCCGTTCGACTTTGCTCCGGAGCAGCGCCTCGTCGCCGGATAAACCGAGTTTTTCAAGGGTTACGGCCATTGTTTTCTAACTCTCCCCGTGTTTTTCTCCACCGTCGTTTTTGACCTTCGCCAGATAGGTGACAGCCGGCTTAAGGTTCAAATCTTGAAGCAAGGCATAGTTTCGTCCACTTTTTTTGTTTTCACTGACCCTGCTTTTGAGGTCCTTCAAATCGCCAAAGACAATCGCATCCGCCGGACAACTTTGCTGGCACGCCGTTTGAATTTCACCGTCTTTTATCGGGCGGTTTTCATTGCGGGCGAGTATTTTCTTCTCTTCAATTCGCTGGACACAAAACGTGCATTTTTCCATCACGCCCCGGCTCCGGACAGTGACATCGGGATTAAGGGCAAGATTGGCGACCGGATCATCATGCGGATATTCAAACCAATTAAACCGGCGAACCTTGTACGGGCAGTTATTTGCGCAATAACGTGTTCCTACGCAGCGGTTATATACCTGCATATTTAGTCCTTCGCTGCTGTGAACGGTAGCTAAAACAGGACAAACACTCTCACACGACGCGTTATCGCACTGCATACAGGGGATCGGCTGAAAGTCGGTTCTAATTCCACCGGCTTCTTCTTTGTAATAGCGATCAATCCTGAGCCAGTGCAAATCGCGCTGACTCCGTATCTCATCTTTGCCGACGACCGGAATGTTATTTTCCGCCTGACAGCTGAGCACACACGCATTGCAGCCTGTGCAGGAACTCAAATCAACCGCCATTCCCCATTTGTGCTCGGGATAATCGTGTTCATCAAAGAGTTTTTCGGGATCTTTGTGTTCATTATCGTGGATGCCGCTAATGTAATCCGCCAGCGTATACATTTCGATCAACGGCCTTTCATAGGCTGAATCGGTGATTTGTGTTTTTGCAAATTCAACCTTGTCGGGAGTAGAGGTAATCGACAGGTTCGTGGTTTGATATCGAAACGACCCGTCAGCAAACTCGACCAGCGGAAAAGCGTTTGCTCCGACCCCGGTGCCCGCTTTTCCGGCTTTCGTTCTGCCATATCCGAGGGCTACCGCAACCGAATTATCACTTTGTCCGGGTTGGATCATTACCGGCAATTCAAGCGTTTTGGTTTCTTTTCCGAGCTTAACGATTTGCCCTTCCGCGAGATTTAATTTCGCCGCCGTTTGAGGCGACACGCAGGCGTAATTATCCCAGGAGGTTTTACTAATCGGATCAGGCAATTCCTGAAGCCACGGACTGGATGCGAATTTTCCATCCCGGATGCTTGGCTTTTGATAAAGCTCGAGTGAAAAGCCGCCGTTTACCTTCGATCGGATGCGGTCGGCGGCGGCGGACAGGCCTTCGGTTTTGAATTCGGCGCTTCCCACCTGTCCGGTCCGCTCTTCGACATAAACCCCATCGTGCAGGGATTGGTCCCAAAAATCATCGAACTTTTTATATTTGGTTTGTTTTTCAAAAAGGGTGCTTTCCCAATCAGAACGCAAAAGATCGTAATAGCTTCTGTCGTCGCCGGTCCAACGCATCAAACTCTCTTGATAGGCGCGGGTTCCAAAAAGCGGTGCAATCGTCGGTTGATGAAAACTGAATGTTCCCGTTTGGGCTTCAGCATCATTCCAGCTCTCTAATGAGTGATGATCTGGGCATATAATGTCAGCCAGCGACGCCGTCTCATCCATTTGCGAACTGAATGAAACTTTTAACGGAACTTTTTTCAATCCTTCGGCGAATGCTTGCGATTGATGATAATCGTAAGCGGGATTGACGCCGAGCATAAATAAGGCGTCGACCTCGCCGTTATTCATCTCACCAACCAATTCTGCAAAATCTTTGTCGTTAGCGCCGTCTTGCCGCGAAGGTGAATCAATATCGATCGTACTGCCGTAATTACTCAAGGTCTGATTTACAGCGTTTATGATCTGTTGAGTATCGGGATCGTTTGAACCGCAGACTACAAGGGATTCGCCCTTTCGCCGGAGCAACTCTCCGGCACATTCTTCTATTTGTTTGGCCATCTGCGGAGAAAGGTCAGGGGATTGAAGCGCTGTTGAATTTGCCATTTCAGATTGATCTCCTTTTTTCGAAAGAATATTCAAAAGGAGAAGCAACGCTCCGGCTTGCTCCGCAGATGATATCTTAAACCGCTTGTCCGCATTTGCCCCCGTCAAAGACATCCGCGATTCGAACTGAATATGCCGCGACATTTCCTGCTGACCGTTTCTTAAATCACGGAGTTTTGTATAATCTCGCGTGAACTGCACCGGAGAAATCCAGGTTCCGAGAAAGTCAGCGTCAAAACTTACGACCAGTCTTGCTTTATCGAAATGAAACGCGGGCGTCACATTTCTGCCATGGCTCCGCGAATGCGCGATTCGAATCGCCGAAGTTGAAATCGGTTCGTAGACGATATGCCTGCCGCCTTCAAATTTGCTTAAGAACTTATCTATCACCCTCCTCGAAGTCGGGCTGATGATGGTATTTGAAAGAAACCGGATTCTCCCGCCGGACTGCGTGGATGAGCCTAGTTTGCCGATTATCTGGCGGTCGATATCCTGCCATTTAGCCTGCTCGCCGTTAATCAAAGGGTTCCTTAAACGCTCCGAATCATAAAGGCCGAATACAAGCGAATGAGCGACCGAACACAACCCGCCTTGAGATACCGGGTGAATCGGGTTTCCCTCGAGCTTGATCGGCCGGCCATCGCGGACCTTAACCAACGTACCGCAACCGGCGCTGCAGCCGCCGCAGGTTGATGCATACCAATTTGACACACCGGGTGTCTGCTCCGGAGGCTGTTTGAGATTAGGGATGATTTTTTGTTCGGGGACCCGGCAGCTGATTAGAGTCATACCGGCGGCCGTGTATCCGAGAGCTGCCAAAAAGGCTCGCCTCGAAACGCCCTTAATCGGACTTCCTGCCACAACGGGGTAACCGTTTTCATCGGCTTCCATAAACTGTTTCCAAAGCTTCGATCCGTTCATAAATACCCATTAATGATGACAAACAGCACAATCCGTTGAAGCCATCAAACGTTTTTGCGTCTTTTCCGCAGAAATCTGCGGCCGGCCGGATGAATCGAGAATCACCTCGCGATGACTCCGATGGCAACTGACACACGAACCCATCGAGAAGGTACTGAACTGGGAGACTTTCTCCATCGTCTCCACATCGCCGTGACAGCTGTTGCAATTGATTCCCGCATTTACATGCCGGCTGTGATTGAATACGACATGATCCGGGACATCGTTGACCTTAACCCACTCAATCGGCTTATCATCTTTAATCGCTTTAACGACCTTCAGGATCTCCGGTGAGTCAGGCTTGACCTGGTTATGGCAGTTCATACAGGATTCTGCGGTGGGAATCCCCGCAACTCTAGATTTATCTGCCGCAGAATGGCAATAAAGACAATTGATCTTGTTGTCACCGGCATGGATTTTATGAGAGAAATTGATCGGCTGAATCGGCTGATAACCGGACTGGTCGCCGTATTGCCGAAACGTGCTCCCCTGCCAGATCACAACCGCTGCGATTACCGTTACCAAAATCGAAATAATTTTTAATGTCCGCAGACTCATAATTACCCCGTCTCTGTTTCAACGAACGTCACTAACCCTTGACCTTCCGGTAGGTCGGCTCCTGCAGCGAATACCGGCCGCGGATTTTACTGCGGTCCCAATTCCAAACGACCTTTTGATATGGCCTCCAGAGATAGGAGATTGGAATCGAAACCATGTGAACAAGTCTGGAAAACGGAAATATCAGGATGATCAGGAACGCGCCGATGATATGAAGTTTGACTACCAGCGGCATCGGGGCGATCATCGATAAATCGGGCTGAAGCGTAAAAAGGGAACGTAGATAGGGAACCGCTGAAGAAGCGTACCAGGATGAACCCCATCGATAGAATACTGCCGTGTAGACTCCTAGAAACACCTGGAACAAAAGGAGACCGAGAACCAAAACATCCATTCTCGATGTCACTGCACGGATTCTTCCCGTCGTTAGCCGCCGCCAGATAAGACTAACGATGCCGATGAGCGCCATCAGGCCGAATACAAACCCGGTTATTTCAAGAATGTACAGGCGCAATGGAACACTGTTAAACCACAACACCTGGCTCGGAAACAATAATCCGATCAGATGTCCGGCGAGCGCCCCGATTATACCGATATGCCATGGCACGGAACCGTAGAAAAGCTCATCCCCCTCTAAAAACTGCGAAGAAAGGCTTGAGTAGGAAAACTTATTGGTGACGAACCGGTAAATCGAGACCACGATCAAAATTGCCACGGCCGTGTACGGCAGAAAAATAAAAAAAAGATAATCATGCATATTGACACCTCGGTTCATCTATTCTTGTCGGCACGGAAACGGATTCAGTGGCAATTTGGCGAAGTGTCTCATCCAAAAACCTCAGGACACCGCCATAAGGATTTTTCTTTTTTTCAAGGACGCTGTTCATCTCTCGTAAAGCCGGGATAAGACAATAACCGATCAATGCGGCGCGCAACTCACTGTCATCCATCTGTCCGAGTAGCCTCAATAAAACCGGCAGGTAATCGGGCAGCTGATGCTCCTGGCCGAGTTCGTAACCGCTTTCCGTGCCGCTGAGCCGGGCCAGAAACTCTCCGCGTTTATAATCTTCGCCAAACAGGTGATAACCGACCTCTAGCGCGCAAACCGGGCTCAAATCGAAGGTTCGTGTATATAATTCCTGCAGCTCCAATATCGATAAGGGGCTGACATCAAGGCAAAAGCTCGAAAAATTTTCGCTGCCGGCTTCGTCACCTGAAAGGCAGAGATTCTTGCATCTCTCAAAACGCAAGTCCCATCGATGATCCGGATATTCGAGCAGATCCGCTATAGAATCAAAAAGCGCGATTTCGGTTTTCGAAAGCTCGACGACTTCACCAGTCTCAAATGGCTCTATCTTCTTACTTTTTTGTCTCGTGATCTGAATTGGTTTGTTACTCATGACGTCTCCAAAAATCATCTTCGTTTGCGGTCACGGGTCCTCATCAACGGCACGACAATACCGACCACAAAGGCCAAATAAAATGCGGTTGGCCAATCAATTACGCCCGCTGCATGAACGATGAGGCTATACAGGTATGTGACGATGGCTGCGACGACGAATGTCGTCGGTACCGTAATCGCTATATCAACGGCCAACTCTTTCATACTCATGACAACCTCTCCTGACCTACGACCCCCTTACCGGCAGTTGCCTCGATCCGAGTCCGGCGCTGCCCTTCTCTTCCCACATATCGTCGTTAAGCATCTGAAGAGCTTCTTCCCGGTGCGAAGGAGGTATAACTACCCTCTCGTCCATGGTCGGAAGCGAGGTCAGGCGATATATCGCTTCTGCTTCTTCGCCCGTCATACCGCATTCATCGAGTGCGTAGCGAACAGTTTCCTGCGGTACATCCCCAACCGTTTCAAGCCGTTTGTACAACCGCACGGCATATTGCTTCTTTAGCGCAAGATTCACGTGGTCGACATTTCCGGCTGAAAAAAGACTCGCCATAAATTCGATCGGAAGCCGCGCCTTTTCAATTGGTGTAAACAGCTCCTCGTTGGCGGTGTTGTAAACACCCGATTCCGTGTTTGCCATTACCGGGAGCATCGGAGGGACATAAAAGAGCATCGGCAGGGTGCGAAATTCCGGATGAAGCGGAAGCGCGAGTTTCCATTCCTTTACAAACTTGTAAACCGGAGAGCGTTCGACCGCCTCGAGCGTCCGGCCGTCGATCCCGTTATTCCGCGCCGCCTTACGAACATCCGGGTCTTTAGGATCGAGAATTATATCGCGGTGCGAATCGACCAAGTGCCCGTCGGGAACCTGTACCGAATCGACGAGTTTATCTGCATCGTAGAGCAGCCCTCCGAGATAACGAATCCGGCCCACACAGGAATGAAAACATGCGGGCGCCTGCCCGGTTTCAATACGCGGAAAGCATAAGATGCACTTTTCACTCTTCCCGGTAGACCAGTTATAGAAAGTCTTCTTATAGGGACAAGCTGTGACACACATCCGCCAGGCCCGGCATTTATCCTGGTTTATGAGGACTACTCCATCCTCGCCTCGCTTGTATATCGCGCCCGAGGGGCAGGCCGCCACACAAGAGGGATTGAGGCAGTGGTTACAAATCCTGGGAAGGTAAAAGAACACGAGACGCTCGATATCGAAAAGTTCTTCGCGCTCCTCTTCCGTCAAACTCTCGAGGTTTGGATCATTCGCGGCATAAATCGGCGAACCGCTCAAATCGTCATCCCAGTTAGGACCGGCTTCGATCTCCATATGCTTGCCCGTGATCATCGATATCGGGCGTGCCGTGGGTTGGTCGGCACCCTCGGGTGCGTCAAACAGTTCCTCATATTCATAGGTCCAGGGCTCGTAATAGTCATCCAGCTTCGGGAGATCCGGATTATGAAATATGTTTAACAGCCGCGAACTCTTCCCGCCCATTTTCAAATCCGGTTTTCCGTTTTTTCGTTTCCAGCCGCCATGGTATTTATTCTGATCTTCCCAGGCGGTCGGATAGCCGGTTCCAGGTTTGGTCTCGACATTGTTCCACCACATATACTCGGCGCCCTGACGGTCAGTCCAGACGTTTTTACAGGCGATCGAACAGGTATGACAGCCGATACATTTGTCCAAGTGAAAAACCATTGCAGTTTGTAGTCTGACATCCATAATGTTTTCCTTCTTTACTAGTAAGTCACCTTGTCCATCTTTCTGACCATAATGAAGGTATCCCGGTTGACGCCGGTCGGCCCCCAATAGTTAAAGTGATAAGTAAATTGCCCATACCCGCCCATCATCAAAACCGGTTTCAAACGTATCCGGGTCAGGCTGTTATGTCCGCCGGCGCGCTTGTTTCCGCGCAACGGTGATTTTGGTATGCCGAGGGTGCGTTCCGGGGAGTGGTACTGAATGCAGACGCCCCGCGGAATCCGGGCAGAAACTATCGAACGCGTGCAGACGACTCCGTTATCGTTATAGGCTTCAACCCAGTCGTTATCATTTATCCCGAGTTCAACTGCATCCTGGTCATTAATCCAGAGCGGCTCGCAACCGCGCGAGAGAGTCATCATCCGGTGATTATCAGAATAAGTTGAATGGATGTGCCATTTACCATGCGGTGTCAGGTAGTTGAGCGCCATCACTTTCCCATCCGTCGGGCTGAGTTTAAGATCTCCGTAATCAGCCGGCAGCGGTGAGGGTTTATAGGTCGGCAGATTCTCGCCAAACGCGATGTAGCCCTCGTGATCCAGATAGAAATTCTGACGGCCGGTGAGTGTTCGCCATGGAACCAGCTTTTCGTAGTTATACGTAAACGGCGCGTAGGCGCGTCCGTCGTTTACCAAGCCGGACCAGACCGGACTATTGAGAAGACGGCGCGGTTGAGATTGCAAATCATTGTATGTAACCTGAGCGTGACGGCTCTTTTCGGCCAGATCGGCGAGCGGACGGCCGACTTTCTTCTCCATAAACTTATAGCCGCGGTATGCCAATTCGCCGTTGGTCTCGGGCGCGAATTTGAGGATCATATTGGCGGCTTCTTCGGCCCGCTTGATTGACGGGTATTTTTTTCCGCCCCATTCTACAATCGGGTGTCTGCGCGACTCTAGAACATCGTCATAAAGGTCCTCTGTTTCATATTTAACCCCGTGTGCCCCCATTCCATTTCGCGCCAACGGCCCGAGCGAAATAAACCGGTTGTATAGATTCACATAGTCACGTTCTACGAATTTGATGTGCGGCATGGATTTTCCGGGAACAGCCTCACATTCACCCTTTGACCAGTCTTTTATTGTTGGCTGGGTGATTTCATCAGGCGTATCGTGGAGCAGCGGAACGGTCACCAGATCCTTGACCGGATTCGGCAGATGAGGTTCGGACAGTTCGCTGACCTTTTTCGCGAGCCCTCTGAAGATCTCCCAGTCGCTCTTTGATTCCCAGCACGGCGGCACGGCTTCTGAAAGCGGGTGGATGAATGAATGCATGTCGGTCGAATTCAGATCGGCCTTTTCATACCAAGTGGCCGCCGGCAGGACGATATCGGAGTATAGCGCCGATGTGTCCATTCGAAAATTCAAATCGACGACAAGATCCATCTTGCCTTCGCCGGCAGCCGTTTTGGCGTTAATATCGTGAACCGAACCTTCGGCGCATTGTTCGGCAATATCGTTATGATGCGTGCCGAGATAATATTTCAGAAAATACTCGTGTCCTTTGGCGCTCGACATAAGGGCATTGCCGCGCCAAATAAACCAGACCCTCGGAAAGTTTTCCGGTTTGCCCGGGTTTTCAACCGAAAACTGCAGCTTGTTTTCTTTTAACTGGTTAACGACGAATTCGGATATTGCTTCCGGCGTTGTGGCTCCGGCAGCTCCGGCATCTTCAAGCACTTCGTGATTGGGTTTGTCGAATTGCGGGTAAAAGGGCAGCCACCCGTTGCGGACCGCTTTCACTTGAACGTCGGCCGTATGTCCCTTTGCGATTTCTCCTTTTCCGACTGCCGTATTTTCGGGAATCGTATGGTATTCGGAGAACTCTCTTTCATACCGCCATTGTTCGCTATTTATATAATGCCAGGACGGCGCGTTTTGAAGACGCGATGCTGGAATCCAGTCTTTTGCAAAGGCCATATTTGACCAGGGCGCAACCGGGGCCAGTTTTTCCTGACCGACGTAATGATTTAGGCCGCCGCCGTTTTTCCCCACACACCCGGTGAGCATTAAAGCGGTTATCGCCGAGCGGTACATAAGGTTATTGTGGTACCAGTGGTTAATGCCGGCGCCGATTATAACCATGCATTTTCCTTCGGTCTTTTCGGCCGTTACAGACCATTCGCGGGCAAATTTGATTACGGTTTTTCGGTCGATTCCGGAAAACTTTTCCTGCCAGGCGGGTGTATAAGCAGCGTTTTCATCATCGTAGTCTTTGGCATTTTCACCACCCAGACCCCGTTCGATGCCGAATTGCGCCATCATCAGGTCATAGACCGTGGCGACTACAACCTCGCCATCCGCTGTTTTTATAATCTTGGCCGGAACACCGCGCTTTGAAACCTTGCCGGTTCCAAACTCTCGGGTAACGACCTCAACCGCATCGGACTCCCCTGAAATTAAAGTCAATTTTGGGAGAATCTCCGAATCGTCCGAGGGATCCTTGAATTCAAGATTCCATTTTCCCTCGGTTTCGCCCCATCGGTGGCCCATTGTGCCGCCGGGCATTTTCGGCGAATCAGACAATTCATCCCAAACGAGGAATTTCCAGTCTCCATTTTCTTCAGATTCATAGGGGGACAGCCGGTTGGCCCTGACGAGACGGCCGGCCTCATAACCATCCTCTGACTTGACCAACTCCACCAGGAAGGGTGAATCGGTATAGCGTTTCGCATAGTCAGTAAAATACTTAGTATTCGTTTGATGGTGAAATTCTTTGAGAATGACGTGGTTTACCGCCATCCAGAAAGCTCCGTCCTGGCCCGCAAGAACCGGGATCCATTGGTCGGCGTATTTTGCGACTTGACTAAAATCGGGAGCAAACACCACCATTTTTGTCCCGTTGTGACGAGACTCTGCCGCGAAATGACAGTCCGGTGTCCGGGTCATATTAAGATTTGAACCCATCACCGCCAGGAATTTAGAGTTGTACCAATCCGCACTTTCACAGACATCGGTTTGTTCACCGAAAATCTCCGGTGAGGCCGGCGGAAGATCGCTGTACCAGTCGTAAAAACTGAGGTTTACACCGCCCATCAGTTGGAGAAACCTCGAACCTGCTCCGTAGGAGAGAAACGACATCGCCGGTATCGGCGAAAAGCCGATAATCCGGTCAGAACCGTGTTTCTTTATTGTGTGAATGCACGATGCGGCGATTATTTCCTCTACTTCGTCCCAGCTTGCCCTTCGAAAGCCTCCTTTACCGCGTGCACGCTGAAAACGCGACCGCGAATCCGGATCACTCATTATTGATTCCCAGGCTTTTACTGGATCGTTGTGTTTCTCACGCGCTTGACGCCAAATATCCTGTAAAGCGCCGCGCAAATATGGATACTTGACCCGAATCGGGCTATAGAGATACCAGGAATACGATATTCCCCTCTGGCAGCCGCGCGGTTCATACGGCGGAATCCCGTCTTCAAGCAGCGGATAATCAAGCGCCTGCATTTCCCAGGTAACGATTCCCTGTTTAACATAAATATTCCAGCTGCATCCACCGGTACAGTTTACGCCGTGCGTACTGCGGATAATCTTGTCGTGCTGCCAACGATTTCGATAAAACTCTTCCCAAGAACGAGTTTTGGGACTTATCATATCCTTGATCCAACTCATATTTTTGACCTCCGCACGATGTCTTCCCGCACACCGCTGTGACGTTTTCTCCACACAAAATTCAAACCGACCAGAGCCAAAATCGTGATCACAAACCCGATCGCCAGGAATCCGGGTTCGGCGGTTCCTGCGGCTGTGGTTGCAACTACTTGAGCGTGTGGATTTTCAGTCTTGGAATGTTGTAAATAGGCAAACACCTGAACGATTTCCTCGTCGGTTAAATTGCGGTCCCGAAACATTTCGGCCATCGTTGGAAAATTCGGGTTTTGCAGGATCAAAATTAGTTCGGGATCGCGGTATTTGATATTTACGGCGGTGAGATCCGGTCCGAGGGTTCCTCCGCCAAGCGCCCCCAAGCCTCTTAGCGAATGGCACGAATTACAGGATACACCGCCGTTCTGAAACCGTTTTTGACCCGTAAAATATCTCCAGCCGTTTTCGATGTCGCCCGTTCGAATTTCCCGCGAGAGTTTAGCCCCTTCAGGGGTGAAGATCTCGTTCGACGCGGTAAGTTTTTGGATCAGGTCGATGATTGCGTCGAGTTCTTCGTTTGAAAGTGTCTGATCGGGCATGATCTCTGGTGAAAAGCGCTTGAGTAGCTCGGCAGCCGCCGGATCCGATCGGCTAAAGGTAGCCGGGGATTTGGTAAAGGACTTGATCCATTCTTGCGACCGTCGATCGGAGAGTCCTTTTAAATCCGGCCCCTGTTTATCACCGCCGCCAATGCTGTGGCAGCTAAAGCATTTTGTTTCAAACACTTTTCGGCCGTCGTCCTGACCGCTTGCGACCGGACCCGAAGTAATTGTGACCAGCAGGCAGAAAAGGATGGTCACTAATCCCCCGTGGCTCTCTAATTTGCGGTTAAAAATCAATTTCAGGATACGCATCATCCCTCCGCTGTCTTTTTGACCCCGGATTCCCGTTTAACAGGTAATCCGTCGGCGATCTGTGCAATGGTCTTGGTTTGGAGTAAATTGATGAACTGATTCCTCAAAGGAATCCATGATTCGTGCAGTGCGCACGATTCATGTTCGTCACAATTATCCAATCCGAGAATGCATTGGTCATGGTCAATCGCCGGATCCAGAATTAGATAAACATCCCAAATCGTTATTGTTTCGGGAGCTTTTACTAATTCATAACCTCCATGGACGCCCTTTACAGATCGAAGCAGGTGGTGCTTGCGTAATTCGCCGAGAATCTTTCCCAAATAGGCGGAAGGAATTTGTTCATTCTCGGCAATCTCCTGCAAACCGCAAAGATTATCCTCCGTTTGACCGGCCAAATACACCAGCGCCCTGATTCCGTACCCTGTTGTTTTTGAGAAGAGCATTTTCCACCAAACCGATAAACGTATCTTCTTATCCTTTGGGTATGATTGCTTTTTGCGAAATGGTGAACAATAATTAAATTGCATCATTTTCCTGATTAGGTTGTTCAAATGCGAAAACGAGAGATCAAGCAATTGGTTGAAAGCACGGCCGACCCGGCGTTTGCGGTCAATGGGATGCACGGTATTGAATATTGGAACAAGGCGGCTGAGCAATTTTTTGGAATTGAGTCGAGAGATGCAATCGGTAAAAGCTGCAGCTTGATCATCGGGGGTTATGATGAATGCGGGAAGTTCTGCACTGAAGATTGTTCGATAGTGAGTGCTTCCAAACGGGGCGAATCAGTCAGAAACTTTGATCTGCAAGTCAAAACCCAAGACGGTATGAAGTGGTGCAATATCTCGATTTTGTTCGCCGACGAAGATAAATCAGTTGCTCCCAATACGATCCATATTCTTCGTCCCATCGATGTCAGCAAGAGACTCGAGGTACTGGTCAGGGATTTTGTGATAAATGAAACCAGTTTGCCGGCTGAACACGCTAAAGAGCTGACGTCTTCAACCCGGACTCCGGCCCGGGAAACGATCCTCACCAACCGGGAACTCGAAGTGATAAGGCTTCTGGCAAGGGGCAAGACTACAAAAGATATCGCCAAGATACTCTTTATCAGCCGAACGACGGTCAATAATCACGTCCAGCATATTCTAAAAAAGCTAAACTCCCATACCCGTCTCGAAGCAATCCGCAGAGCCGAACACGCAGGGCTGATCTAAGAAGCGGCTCCCAAGCGTAAACAGCCGTTAAAATCATTTCCAACTGAGCCGGTTTTATGATTCAAGTCATATAATCGACCGCCGAATAATTTCATAATTTGAACGATGATTCAACGGTGATTTTCTAAAGCAGAATTATTGAATAATTACTGAAGAAAATATTTTTTTTTAAGAGGAACTTATGAATTTACGAAATAAAACGATCCGCGAGATTGCGATCGAAATGCCGGGAACGACCCGCGTTTTTGAAGATTTACAAATTGATTATTGTTGCGGCGGCAACCGGCCTTTTGCGGAAGCGTGTGAAAGCGCCGGGATTTCGCCCGATTCGGTCGAAGAGAAAATCGCCGAAGCTGTCAGGAATGTAAATGATGACGTAATACAGAGCGATCAATTATCACCCGCTAAGTTGATTGATTTGATTGTCGAAAAGCACCACGAGTTTACGAAACAGGAGCTCAAACGACTTGCCCCGTTGATGGCAAAGGTGGTTCGCAAGCACGGTGAAGCCAATCTCTTTTTGAGTGATTTACAGCAGATGTTTGAAAAACTGACCGAGGATCTTATTCCTCATATGCAAAAAGAGGAATTGATTTTGTTTCCCTTCGTAAAAAATCTTGAGGTGTCGTCAATTACCGGCCAGCCTTGCGCAGCGGCGCCGTTCGGCAGCGTCCGGAATCCTATCGGAATGATGAAATCCGAACATGACGAGGCCGGACGGCTGTTAAGAGAAATCCGGCAGTTAACCAGTGACTTCACTGCGCCCGAGAGCGCCTGTCCAAGTTTTCGTGCCCTTTATTTTGGGCTTGAGGAACTGGAAAAAGATCTTCACTTACACATTCACCGGGAAAACAACCTGCTGTTTCCAATGGCTGAACAAATGGAAAGCGCCGCGACTCAAACCGTTGCTTAGAAACGTCAGGATATATTTATGATCTAATCACTCCGGCGATGAAGGCCGAATCAATGTCCGTCGCCGTTGCAGCATTTCCTTCCCCGTCGCCAGCAGTTCTTCGGTCGAGAGTATCTCGCGGGCGGCGGGAAAAACAAATTCGTTTTCGATTTGAATATGTGGACGGTACAGATCGTAGAGGCTCTCGCTCAGCTCGCAGAACAGGTTCGATGTTTTCGGACCCGGACGTTCGCCTCCAGCCATTTTTAGCAGCAACCGGCTCAGTGAGTCTTCAATGCTGGCCGCTCGTTGGTGCTGTGATTCAAGCTGTTCTATAACCTCGAATACTTCGGATACTGCAGCATCCCGATGATTCCTAAGACGAGGGAAAAGCGACTCCTCTTCATCCAAAGTATGTTTCACGCCGGCACTCAAAAAGTGCGACAAGACACTGTCAACAGTTACGAATATGGGTGTAAACTCCGCATAGTTTCCCGCCCTTAACTCATCGGTCGCCCGCCGAAGCGCCTCGAGATTTGCGGCAATTTTTTGGTGACAATGAAATAAAACGTCCAGCGGCCTTGTAAAATCAAGTTTTACCGGTATCGGCGCTATAGTATTTGCCATCGGTCCTCCGTCGAATCAGTTTTCCAAATACGCTTCGTGCCGCAATTTGTCTTACCGCTCCTTATACCCCAATGCTGCGATCGGAAAATAGCCAGGATTATGGTCGCGAGCTACTTACAAACAATAAAATAGATACGTCTGGAATAAGGGTAAACGAATACGGCCCCGATTACCGGTCGTTAAGCTTGCCGATTGTCGCCCGTTTAGAGGTTGACGGTCTCCACCACAATACGATTGTCATCGATATCAGCCAGCAAACTCCCGAAGCGGCCACGAGCGGCGTCAGCTCTCCGTAATGTTTAGCGAGGGCAGCTTCGACGGTTGCGGCAAGAATCCAGAGCTGCGCGACATTTATCATCACCAGAAGAGCGAGTTTGGCCTGTAGCACCGCGGAACGGCCCTTCGGAGCTGCCCGGGGCTCAGCAACCTTAAAGTTCTTATTCATGTTCGTAATCTCCAGAAATTTTTCCTACCGCCCAAACTTCGCCGTTTTCCCTTATATCCAAGACTATTTTATCCAGTGGACGCGGAGGCGGGCCGTACAAAACCGCACCGGTCCGCATATCAAACCCCGCTTCATGACACGGACATTCCAACCGCTGCTTATTCTTTTCAAAGTAAACCGGGCATGCCAAATGTGTGCACTTTTGGCCGTATGCAAAATACTCGCCATCGCGCGATCTGATAAGAATCGCCGAGTCGCTGGCCATCGGGTATCGGAAATTGAGCGATTCCCCCGCCCCGAGGCTGCCGGCATCTTCAATATTCAATTTGGGCAGTACTTCAGCAAACCGGGAATCGTAGATAGCCTTAGCTGTAAATGCGCCGGTACTGACAAACAGAGCGGAAGAAGTTAACACCAGAAAGTTGCAGAATTCTCTTCGCGTGACCTGTGCTTCAGAATCGCGGCCGTACGGAAATTCCCGTTGATGGGGTGAAACCGCTTCCCGAACATCACTATCACCCGTCAGCACCTTTTTAATCGTAGAACTCAAATCTTTAGAATTCATTTGCCTTGTTTGCCTCAAACGATTGCGTGTCCATCCAGGATTCATCTTCGCGTTCTTTGTCGATCGCCACTTTGCCTTCAAACACTCCACACCCGTCAACCTCAACCTCAGATTCCTCCGTCGGCAGCATCAGGTAGACGTTTGTTTCGACCTGCTGATTGCCAAAGACGTGGGCGTTTACCGGTTTCGTTCGTCGCAACGGTACGATTTGTTCGTAGGTACCGAACGAGATCGCGCCGGTTGGGCAGACGCTCGCGCACATCGGTTTTAAGCCCTCACTGGTTCGGTCAAAACACATATCGCATTTCATTTGTAAGTGCATTTCAGTATTGTATTTGGGCACCCCGAACGGACATGCGTTGACGCAATTCCGACAATCCAGACAGCGCGGCTTGAGCGCCGACATGACGACGTCGTCTTCGCTTACCTTGATTGCATCGGCCGGGCAGACCAGTGCGCAGGTGGGCTCTTTACAGTGCATGCAAACGGTCGGCATGGTCGCGGTCGTTTCCCTCCGGTCGATATAATCGAGATGAATCATCGAATAGCCTTTGTGCGTCGAGCATTCCCGGCAGGCTGCTACACACGATCTGCATCCGATACATCGCTGCGGGTCGATGAACATTGTTTCTTTCATACACTCACCTCACAAGCAGCATCGCGCGACGGGATGCGGGAATAGACGGTGCCGTTCGAATTGTTTGAATTAATTTTCATAAATACTTTGATCCCTCGTTACTACTACTTGCCTTTTCTCACCTCGCTCTGCGATATACCCTTTTTCCGGTCTCCGAATATCGGCAATTCGCGGGATCCGATTTTTTCGATTTTGGCCGCACAGGCCTTATATTCGGGAATCTTCGAGATCGGATCAAGCTTTGGATTGGTCAGCTGATTGGCCGCCAGATCTTCTCCCCAGTGGTACGGTATAAATATCGTATCGGGCCGGATAGTTTTGACGACCAAGGCGGGAAAAACGCCCTCTCCGCGCCGCGATTTGACCCTGACCCGCTCTCCATCGTTTATATTTAGCTTCATCGCAGTTTCGGGATGGACTTCGACATATGGTTCGGGGCATTGATCGACCAAGAATCCGATTCTCCTTGTTTGATTACCGGAAAGATACTGGAAAACGACTCGTCCCGTCGTCAGCGCTAACGGGTATTCCTCGTCCGGTGATTCATCGGGAGGATTAAAATCAATTGGATGAAATTTCGCTTTTCCGTCACCGTGATAAAACCGGTCCTCGAATAAGCGGGGGGTTCCCGGATGATCCTGCGCGGGGCACGGCCAAAAAACACCGTTTTGTTCCTTAATTTTCTCGTATGTAATGCCAAAATAATCCGCTTTTCCGCCGCGTGACGCGATTCGCAATTCATCGAAAATTTCTCGCGGGGACTCGAATTCAAAAAACTTTCCTCGCCCCATCCGGCGGGCGATTTCCTGAATGATCCACCAGTCGACCCTTGCCTCGCCCGGAGGCTCGTTTGCCTTGTTAATTTTGACGACGCGCCCCTCACCATTGCCGGTCACTCCCTCATCCTCGCTCCAGGTCGAACCCGGAAGTACGACATCCGCATATCTGGCGCCTTCGGACATAAAGAAATCGATACAGACATAAAAATCGAGTCCTTCCAGATTCCGGCGGACCGCATTAGTATCGGGAAGCGAAACCATCACATTGTTGCAAATCGAGAGCAGCCCTTTGATTTCGCCCTCGCCCATCTTCTGAAACATCTCAACCACCGAAACGCCGGCTTCCGGCATTTCGGATTCATCGATGCCCCAAACTTCGGAGATATATTTCCGGTGGGCCGGATCGGAAATTGACCTTTGACCGGGCAGCTGATCACATTTTTGCCCGTGCTCCCTTCCGCCCTGTCCGTTGCCCTGGCCAGTAATTGTGCCGTAGCCGCTACCCGGCGAACCTATTTTTCCGGTTGCCAAAACGATGTTTATGTAAGAGAGGACGTTGTTTACGCCGTTTGAATGGTGTTCGATCCCGCGCGCATGGAGGATCATTCCGGTTTTTGCGCGACCGTACATCCTGGCGGCTTTGACGATTTTTTCTACTGGAACTCCGCTAATTTCGGAAGCTCTTGCAGGGCCGAATTCGAGCACCTGTTCTTTGGTTTCGTCCCAGTCGTTGGTCCGTGAATCGATAAACTTTTGGTCGATCAGTCCCTCGTTGACAATGACATTGAGAATTCCGTTTGCCAGTGCAACATCGGTTCCCGGTTTTAACTGAAGATGCAAGTCGCCCTGACGGGCGGTCGGCGTTTCGCGGGGATCGATGATTATCCAGGAGCCACCGTTATCCCGCTGCTGCCACATGAACTTGTTCAAGACAGGGAATGTTTCCGCGCAATTTGATCCGGCAATCATTAAAACATCGGCAAGCGGGATGTCACTCCACGGGTTTGCTGCCCGATCCACGCCAAACGCCTTGTTATTTCCGGCCGCGGCGGAAACCATACAAAGCCGGCCATTGTAATCCAAATATTTTGTTTGCAAACCGACCCGCGCGAATTTGCCCATCAGGTAAGTTTTTTCCGTGGTCAGAGATGAACCTGAATACACGCCGAGTGCATTCTTCCCATGTTTCTCCTGTAACTGCTTGAATTTTGAAACGACCAGATCGAGCGCTTCGTCCCAGCCGGCCCTCTCGAATCTTCCGTTTCGCTTAATCAACGGGTACAAAAGGCGGTCGGGATGATGTGTTTGAAGGTATGCCGTCACCCCCTTCGGACAAAGCCTGCCCTCGTTTACGGGAAAATCGGTCCGCGGTTCAAACCCGACAAGTTTGCCCTTTTCCACCAGCAGGTTCATACCGCATTGGACTGCGCAATAAGGACAGTGGGTCGGTACGACCTCATCGATTTCCCGGTCTGAAAGCCAACCTCCGACCGGTTCATCGTGAAGGTTCGGTCCGAATCGCGTTATTATTTCGTTTAAGTTTTCTACCTTCGACATAAATTATTCGGATCACAAAATTCGTCCGTCGTCCGGTTAAACTCTTCAGCTTCCCGGCACGCTCCCTTTCTAGGCCGGCAATTACTCCTTTGAACCGAGTTCCCTGACCCCCTTAAAAACCCCGTCTGTTTTTCCGGCCAAACCGGAATAGGCCAGACCGCGCATAATTCGTTTGCATCGCGGACAGTAATCCTGAAGTTTTCGCCCGTCGGCCATCGTGTAATCAAATCCCAGCTCTTCGACGACTTTGTTCAAATCATCGATCCACATCTGACCGCAAAACTCACTTCCGCATCGAGGGCACGCGGCTTGAGAAAGCTCTTCGCTGTTTTTCTGGTACAGTTCGACCCCCACCGAAGCCGGGCGCTGAACGATGTGGAATAGCTTTCCGAACGGCAGATAGAACAAAGTCATAATAACCACTGCCTGATGGGAAAGAGCGATAAACGAATACATATATCCCGCAAACCATAGGCTCGAGGCCGTCAGCATAAGCCCCGAAACGGAAATCGCGATCAACAGCAAATGGGGTACAAAATCAAGCAAAAACTGCTGAAGTGCAATCGCACCGCGGTCATTCAGCCGCCTGTGAATAGCAATCGCGCAACCCGCAATCACCATTATCGCGGTGAAATCAAGGGCGTGGAAAGTAAGCCATGCCACCGCGCTTCTGCCGTTCATTACCTGAAGCGGAAACCCAAACAGATAAGCCCGGTAACCCAGTTCGCCCTCAAGTTCGAAGTGTATCCAGCCAAAAACAAGCGGAAAGGTTATTAACGCGGAAAGGATGCATCCCCACATTATGAGAAAGTGCATCAGCCAGCGTTTAAATCCGCGCTTTAAGATAAATTTTTGAGCGACCACATTACCTAGAATTGTCCTTGCGGCAGTTTCCGTATTACTAACGAACTTCTTCCGCTGCAGATAAAGCTGCCAGCCTCTTCTCCAGTAAGTCCTCGTCGCCGGGCGCTGAAGCCAAAGCGCGTACCTGTAAAACAGGGCCCCAAAAGCGATGACGCTGGCGACCGTATATCCAAATAATGCCGAATCGTAATGTTCGAGGTTTCTTGAACCGGCCAGAATAAGAACCGTTAGAATTCCCGCTGCCGTAACGCCGATCAGCCGTGAATTTCGATAGTTTATTGTCGAATATTGTTTACCGGTTTTCATACCCAAAGCGCAATTTCATCTCCGTGACAATACGGGATAACCCGATCCGCTTGTCATTTTATTAAATTCTGCGTTTTTGAGAGAGCAGCGACAATGATTAATCCGCATCATTCTGGTGATTAACTTACATCATGATCATCCCTTTTATCTATTCGATCTGCGGAACGCCAGCCAGATAATTAAGATCAATACGGCGACGCCAAGTACTGTCAAGCTAACGTAATACTGCGCAATACCCCCGTTTGGGACATTTTTTTCCGCCGCAAGCGCCTCCCGTTCGTTCGGGACGTGTATTTCAGCATTCTCCTTTGTTTCCGTCAGCAACTGTTCGAGCTTGTCAAGGGCTTCGTCTTCTACTATTTTCCGGATAAACTTTCCGAATCCGCCGCCAAGGGAACCGGATCTCGAATGATTCATATAGATTACATAGGAGTCAAACTTACCGTCCGCAGCTGGAAAAGTTGCGAGCGCCGTAAACCCGATCGATGTATCGAAATAGTGATTCGAGTATATCTGCTTTGAGACGATCAAAATCTGAGAGAAATCGGTTTGCCGGCCGTCGTAAGTTATGACGTGGGTAAACAATATAACCGGTTTGAGGCCGATCTTGACTGTTGACCAGTTAATTGCATTCTTAACATTTGGCAATTCGTGATTGGGAAATTTCTTCAGGTATTGATGAAATTTGGGAGCAGATTCTCTAATCCAGAAAAACCTGTCATAAATGGGAGGAATCTCGAGGCTGAGATCGACCGGTGTCCGCTGATCGTGATATCGGATCAAACCGCCGTCACCCTTACGCAGGTATTCAGTTACATATTCGAAGAGTGCCCGGCGGTATAAAGCGGCAGCCTCTTTTTTATGACTCGTGGAGGTCCAGTCAATCTCTGCCTCAAACCGTTCGATCATCGATGCTGAAAGCTTTAGTTTGCAACGGCCGATGACACATTTTTTTAAGTCTTCAATCTCTCCGCCGGAAAGCGTGATCCTCCTAAAGTCATCCGCTTCCGGCGGATAGCTAAGATCACCCCATCTCAGTGCCGTCTTGTTTTTTTGGCGGGACATCGTTTTCCCAAACCCCTTGGAAATATCCTTAAGGGGAGCGTTTACCCTGACAATTCCAAACACGGAGACTTCGCCTCTCGCTTTGGCCGGCAATAATTTTGCGACGATTTTCCCATCCGCTATCGAGCGGGCATCCTCCGGATCTAACGGGACTCCCGCAGCCAAGATCTCCTTCATCTGATCGGCCGTAACGGGTTGAGCAGCTGCGCCACCGGTAAACAGAAGTACTATCCACAGATAACCGATCAGCCTTCGTCCCCGGTTTCGAATTTTAGAGTTAGAGCACATTCGCGGTTTCGGTTTATATATTGGCGAAAGAAATGCAGGGAAACGCAAGCTTCTACGAATCTGTAGTCAGGCCTGATTCCCAAATATCCGGGCAACGACATCCAGAAGCTTTTCAGTTGTAAAGGGTTTTGCCAGAAACGCGTTGGCGCTCATCGATTCGGTTCGGCTTTCATTCGAATCGGCCAATCCGCTTACTGCGACTATTTTTTGTTCCGGATTGATCTTCCTCAGTACCCGAATTGCGGCCGCTCCATCCATTTTGGGCATCGCCATATCGGTTAAAACCAAATCAATTTTTTCCCGCTCTGTGAAGATCGCGATCGCTTCGGCGCCGTTGGCAGCCGTCAGAGTTTGATATCCGTATTTTTCAAGTGTTGCCGATGTGATTCGGCGGATGTCCTCTTCATCATCGACAATTAAGATCATTTCCCCGTTCCCGGCTGCAAGAACTGTTGGTTGATCCGATTCTTCCACATCGGAATCTACTTCTGACACTGGAAAATAAACGGCGAATTTTGTGCCCTCGTCTGGTTTACTCGAAACCGAAATGAATCCACCGTGTCCCTTGACGATCGAGAGAGCGGTCGGGAGTCCCAGGCCGGTACCCTTCCCTACGTCCTTGGTAGTAAAAAAAGGATCCCAAATACGGTCGACTATATCGCCGGACATCCCGGTTCCCGAGTCCTCAACGTTGATCAGCACATATTTGCCGACCGAGGCCTCAGGGTTTGATTTTTTAAATTCCATATCGATCAGAGCGTTTCTAGCAGTTACCTTTAGGATTCCGCCGGAGGGCATCGCATCCTTGGCGTTTACCGCCAGATTCATCAGGACTTGATGAACCTGGGTCGGGTCGGCGGTGATCAGCCAAAGATTCGGGTCGATTTTGAATTCGATCCCAATGCCCTGCGGCAAGGTCTGCTGAAGCACCTTCAGTATCTCTTTTATGAGGTGGCCCGGTTGAAGCGGGATACGGTTTCCCTCACCGGCCCCCCTCGCAAAGGTCAAGACTTGCTTTATCAAATCGGCGCCGCGGATTGTGTTTTCCCGGATAATTGATAACCACGGCTTACTGCTCTGAGGAAGATCGAGATCCGTATCTAGCATATCCACCGCCATCAATATCGGCGATAGGACGTTATTGAGATCGTGGGCGATACCGCCGGCCAGGGTACCGATCGATTCAAGCCGCTGTGAGCGAAGAAGCTGTTGTTCCGCATTCTTGAGATCACTTATATCGGTGTTAACTATTAAATAATAATCGGGATTGCCGCGTTCATTCCGGACCAGAGTCCAGCGGCTGATAACCCGAATTTCGTTTCCGTCTTTTGTGAAATTAGTCGCTTCTTCCCGCCACTCATCACTTGTTTTAAGGGCGTTTAGCGCCTTTTCGGTTACGGACCGGTCGCCACGGCAGATGGTATGGCTGAGTTCCTCACCGAGGACTTGTTCGGAACTGAATCCGTATAAATTTTCTGCACCCTGATTCCAGAAGATAATCCTGTGATTGAGATCGCAGACCAGAATTGCGTCACGCGTTTTTTCGAGCAGCGACGCCTGCTGACGGATGCGCTCCCGGGCCTCCTTCCGGTCCGTAATATCGCGGTTCGCCTCCAGGACAACTTGCGATCCGTCATCGAGGGTTGTTACAAACTGCCGGCTTTCGACAATAATCCTGCGGCCGTTCTTTGCAGTCTGGGTTATCTCACCTTCCCAGAACGAATCGCGTTTCAGTCTCCGTTCATATTCTTCGCGCGGTATCGTGTAATCCGGATCCAGTATCTCATTTATGTCACGTCCGGAGACTTCCCTTTCGGTGTAACCGTAAAGCCTCTCGGAACTCTTGTTCCAGTAATTTATCCCGCCGCCGACATTCCAGGAATATATCGCGTCATGTGCGTGTTCGAGCAGTTCTTTTTGTTCGCGGAGCAGATTCTCACTTTCGCGAAGTGATTTCTCGATTCGCTTTTGCTCCGTGATGTCGTGACGAATCGCCGCAAACCTGACCGGTTTGCCGTTTGCACCGATAAACGGGATGATCGTACTGGCGACCCAATATAGCGAGCCATCCTTCGCCCGATTGCATATTTCACCCCTCCACACCTTGCCGGTTGAAATCGTCTCCCAAAGATCGCGGAAAAACTTTTTCGGATGATGACCCGAGTTAATAATTCGATGGTCTTGGCCTATGAGTTCGCTTCGCGAATATTTTGAAATCTCGCAAAACTTATCATTCACATAGTTTATTTTTCCGCGGTGATCGGTAAACGCGACGATGGTCGATTCGGCGAGCGCGCGTCTTATATCAGCAAGCTCGCGAATAGTGGTTTCGAATCCGGACGTATTGTGATGAGGCTCGTTGCTTTCCGGGTGCAAAGAAGTCGATTGATCAGCCATCGCTATATTTTATCAGGTTATTTATTTC
>JBFGKW010000019.1:0-36638 GCA_041576495.1 Aridibacter sp.
GGGGCGATTCCCGCAGGTTTCCGGGATGAGTTTTACTTTTGATGCTTCAAAGCCCGCCGGGAACCGGATTGTGGAGGTTTTCGTCGGCGGGAAACGGCTTGTCGATGAGGCCCGATACACTTTGGCGACATCCGATTTTCTCGTTACGCGCAGCGGCGACGGTTACACGATGTTTAAGGATGCAAAAGTGCTGATACCGTCGGAAAAAGCAGAAAAGGACTCGGAGCTGTTTGAAAAATATATCCGGGAATCGCCCGATCAGACGATCTCACCGCGACTGGAAAAGAGAATAGTGCGAATCAATTAGATTGACCCGCAACTATCCCCGGGAGCACTTGGAACCAGAGTCAAACAAAGGGATAGACGTTTAACCTTATTCGGGATCCCATAGATCCTTTTTGGTCGAAATGTTTCCGGCCCGATCACGGTCTCAATTTACGGCATCAGGTTGTGAACTTCAAAACTCGTTTCTTCGGGAGGGGTCGTAAATCCGCCTTCGATGCCCTGTTTCATACGGGGCATCAGAATGGTATCGCGAAAACGCTGCCAACTCTCCTTAGAGTCGTGGATCGCAATCACCGTCCAGCCGTCTTCCGACTCGCCCGCAGCGTGAAACAGCTGTCCTTCCGGCAGTGCGTCTTTTGAAACATGGACGGCCGCGAGTACCGCATCGTACTGGGCCTTTGTACCGCCAGGAAAGTGGTGAATTATTCCGTATTTCATCATGTTCCTCCTAAAATGTTTAATTGCCGTCGAGCTCGTCGCGCCAGGCAATCGCTTCCAGTTCGACCCGGACCGCGTCTTCGACCGGAATCACGGGTCGCGCCTCGAATACAAAGGCCGGGAACGTCGAGCAAACCTTGTGGACCTCCAGCGGATCGTCACACTCGACCATCATGTGTCCGCCCCATTCACCTACCCGAACTACGAACAACTCGATCTTGAAATTGCCGGGGGCCTTCCATTGACCGAACACCTCCAATATCCGCTTCTGGGCGTTCTCGTATTCGATCGGTGATCCCTGCGGACGTTCGAACCAGCTGATCATATACTTCATAGTCATCCTCCATTTCGTTCTTGTCTCTCACGGCTTTGGACTAATGTGAACGATATTCTAGAATTAAGTCCGCCAAATGACAAGACAAAGAGCAAGCCGAAACCATTGACAGAACCCGCCAAATGAACGTATCACGTTTGCCGATTCCCCGCCCCCACCAATTGCGGCGGCTTAAACGGGCAGCGCTAAAAAAAGACCCTACCCAAAAAAGGGTCGACTCTCATCAGGGATTCCGCTAGATTCCTCATCATCGCGGTACGCGACCGCTTCGCTGAAGCCACCAACGCATACACTTATGTCCGATATCGACGGGTTCACAAAACATCAACGGGCAGCCGCCGACGATGCACTCAATCCCGAGCCGCTCGCATTCGCGGATCGCCTCTTCCGACACACTGCCGTTTCCGAACGATCGATGAAACCAGACGAGTTTTACACCCCGATCTCCGCACTGGCGGACGATCCCGGCTGAGACATCGGGATGGGTGGCAATAACGACCCCGTCAAGATCGCCCGGTATCGAACCCACATCCGGGTAACACCGCACACCTTCGACCTCTTCGGTATTGGGATTTACCGGAAATACCTCGTACCCGCTATCCTTAAGTTTCTTGAAAACAGCGTTTGCCGCAATATCCGCTTTCCGCGAAACACCTGCAACGGCGACGCGCTTCCCGGCGAGAAAGCTAGCGATTGATTCCGGCGTCATTGTCATAAGAATTCTAAGGTGGCCGTTCCTGCTCTAGATATATCAGGCTCTAGGCCGGGTTTGGTCTGGCTGCCCATTCCGCTCCTTTAAGCGGTTAAATTCAACCCCTTTTATGACACGTCGTGCACTTCATTGCCGTCGGCGGCTTCACATTCGGTCTTGCTTTGACGACTTGCGCATGGCAACCCGCACAATTTGTATGAAACGCGTTTTGATTCGTCAGTACTATCGTCTTGCCTGACTCCTCTATCTGCGGTATTTCAGTCAAAATCGTAGGTTCCGCGTTCTTTGGGATGTGGCAGCTGCGGCACGTCGTTACCTTCGGTGTATCCGGTTCGCGGAAGGTTTCCGCCGTTAGAGTTACCGTGCGGTCGGCAGGGTAAGCCGTCTTCAGCGGCGGCAATTTCACGACCTCACTCGCAGGTTGTTCAACATGGTGGCATTCAACACAAGTGATAGGCGCGGTGCCGTCAATATTGTAGTTTTTGCTGTTGTGACTTCCGTGATTGAACGTCACTTTGCCAAGAGCTGCCTTTTCCGCAAGGACGATAACATCGGGGGAAACAGGACAATCATCATCTTGAGGAGTGGTTGTCTGAAAACTTGAATTGGCCGTCAAACCCAAACAGGCAAAAACAACAAGTAATGGAATAATTATTCTTCTTTTCATCTCTTCCTCCTGAGGAGGCCTTCCTCCTCATACCTGATAGCATTCTGCAAAACGCTAAAAAATCCGTTCGCCGACAGGTTCTCAATTAAAGAGCGATTCCCCATGATTATAACTTATAATTATGCATTTGGTAAATCATTTAAGCTTATAAACTAATCCCTTTTCCATTGTTGCGATTGCTTGGTGTTTATCCTGTCTTATCTGAAAGTTAGCGCATGTTTATAATGCACGCGCTGTCTTAATTTTGATTCAGGTATTAAAAGGGAAAGAAACGTTGGTGATCTACACCGATGCGCAAAACTTCGCGAGATCTAACCTATATCAGGCGCCTTAAAAATAAAAAACGAGGAGCATCTTCTTCTCGAATTCCGCGTCAGGTTCGTTCATACAAGTTTTACCAAAATCAAATGTTCCGGCGCGAAAACAAATATCCTAATAGCTGCAATGGCAGCCGCATTGTCCGTCATAAAAGGATCAGACTAGTTGAATTCCGCTAATGCATCACAAATACGAATCGCGGTTTTTCCGTCCCACAGATCGGGTACGTTTGCGTTTCGCTTGATACCGTCGGCGAGTATTTCGTCTGCGGCTTGGATTATCTTATCCGTATCGGTTCCGACCAGCCGGTTCGTTCCGAGTTCAATCGTTATCGGCCGCTCGGTGTTCTCGCGGAGCGTCAGGCATGGGATACCGAGCGCGGTTGTTTCTTCCTGTAGCCCGCCGGAATCCGTAAGTACCAACCGGGCTCCGCTCATCAAACGCAAAAAATCGAGATATCCGAGAGGTTCAGTGACTTTTAAATCAGAATTCTCGATGGTGCCGCTCAATCCAAACTCCGCAATTCTCTCTTTTGTACGCGGATGTGCGGGAAATACGACCGGAATCTTCTTGCTTATTTCAGCAAGGGCGCTAAGAAGTCGGGCGAATACAACCTTTTTATCCACATTCGACGGCCGGTGCAGCGTCACGACGGCATATTCATTGAGTCCCAATTCTTCACGGATTTTTGAATCTTCGGCAAGCTTTAGATTATCAAGCAGCGAATCGATCATGACGTTTCCAACCAGCCTGATCTTTGATTCCGGGATTCCCTCGGCGATTAGATTATTGTTCCCGTCACGGGAAGGCGTGAAAAGAAGATCTGAGATCGAATCGGTCAAAAGCCGGTTGATTTCTTCGGGCATCGTCCGGTCGCGTGAACGGAGTCCCGCTTCCACGTGGGCGACCTTAACGCCGAGCTTTGATGCTACAAGGGCACAGGCAATCGTCGAATTTACATCTCCGACGACCAGCACCCAATCCGGTTTTTCGCGGATCACCACGGGCTCGAATTCGAGCATTATGTTGGCCGTCTGAACCGCCTGTGAGGCCGAACCGACGCCGAGGTGGACATCCGGCTCGGGCATTCCCAAATCGTCAAAAAACGATTGCGACATCGCGGCGTCATAATGCTGGCCGGTATGCACGATCAACGGAAAAAACTCCGATTTACGCCGTTTCATTTCGGCATAAACCGGAGCAATTTTCATAAAGTTTGGCCGCGCACCGACGATGTTTAGTACTTTTAGCATTGGATCAGCTGCCCATCATTTTGTTCAGCGCTCACTGGCAAATGGTCAGCACGCTCCCCCTGACGGTCGCGTTTCTGCAAAACCGCTCACTGCTCACCGTCCTACAACCTCACAATCTTCGCCTTGCTTCCATCTCTGGTTTCCTTATCAAGCGCATTCCTGCTGTCAACGATCAATGATGCAAGCTGTGTCACCTTTTTATAATCAACGTCGCTGTGGTTAGTACAGATAACCACACAGTCCGCACCGGAGATCAGCTGGTCGGTTAAATCCATACTGTAAAGCGGCTCGCCGTCACCGATGGTATAGGCGTGGTCAAACGTTACCTCGGGGACAAAGGGATCATGATAGACCACTTCGCCGCCTTTCGAGCGTAGCAAATCAATGACCGAAAGCGCCGGCGATTCCCGCATATCGTCGATGTCCTTTTTATACGCCACGCCGAGTATCAGAATCCTGGAACCGTTGACCGCCTTCCGGTTGTCGTTCAAGGCATCTGCAACCAGCTTGACGACATATTTCGGCATCCCCGAATTTACCTCTTCTGCAAGCGTGATGAACTGGGAATCGAAGCCGTGCTGACGGGCTTTCCAAGAAAGATAATGAGGGTCGAGCGGAATACAATGTCCGCCGAGTCCGGGCCCCGGATAGAATGCCATAAAGCCAAACGGCTTGGTATCGGCAGCTTTGACTACTTCCCAGGTATCGATTCCGAGCGTGTTGCATAGCTTGGCCATTTCATTCGCCATGCCTATATTTATCGCGCGAAATGTATTCTCCCAGAGTTTACAAGCTTCCGCGACGCGCGCTGAACTTACCGCGTGTACTTCGTCGACGATTGTTGAGTAAAGTAGTGAAGCGATTTCGGTCGAATCTTCGCCGACACCGCCGACCACCTTTGGAATATTGTGAGTCTGAAAATCCGGATTCCCGGGATCCACACGCTCCGGAGAAAACGCCAACAGAAAATCTACGTTTAACTTAAACCCGGCTTTTTCAAATATCGGCTGGAGAATTTCGTCTGTCGTGCCCGGATAGGTAGTGGATTCAAGTATGACAAGCTGTCCGGGCCTCATGTATTTTTGGATTTGGTCACCGGCCGCCAGGATAAATGACATATCCGGATCCTTGGTCTTCCGAAGCGGAGTCGGGACGCAGATGATTATCACGTCGCATTCGCCGAGCTGTGCGAAATCGGTGGTGGCCGTCATTTTTCCGCTCTTGATGCACCGCTTAACATTTTCATCGGGAACATCCACGATATAGGAGATGCCGTTGTTGATTGCGTCAGTTTTCTTCGGGTCAACTTCAAATCCGATGCCGCGAAATCCCTTAGACACGAATTCGACGATCAGCGGCAGACCGACATAACCGAGACCGATTACACCAATGCACGCATTTTGTCCCTCGATAAGTGTCTTAACCTGGTCTTTTATCATCAACTTTTGTAATTAAATTAGAATACTGCAAAGAATATTTGATTGGAGAGGAAGCAAGTACTTCGACCACCAAAATAGAGTAAGGCAAGCATCTTCGATAGTCAAGATATGATACCTTCCGGGCTTGGGTTTATGTTATAATTAAGAAACCCGAATTCGGGGTTTAACTGTTCATCCCATACCATCTCCAGTCCCGGCCCTTACCGTAAATTTTACACGCCCAAGTATGAACTTCAATGTCAGCTCTGAAAATTCTGTTGTCAGGTCGATTGCCGACGGGAGTGCCCCCAAAGCGGCTCAAATCGCTGCCTCGCGCGGGATGCTGCCCCTGCCTCAGATAGATTTGATCGAAGCGCTCGTAATTCTCGCACGGAGCGAAGATCAGGAGATTGCGCAAAATGCCGAAAAAACCCTGAAGTCCCAGGGCAAAGATCAACTGAAGGATATTATCGCCTCACCGAATGCTGCTCCATCGGTGCTCGATTATATGGCGCAGCAGGACACGCTTTCGGGTGATATTTACCAACTCGTCATCGCCAATCCGAAAACTCCGCGGCAGTCAATTGTAGAATTCGCCAAACGGACCAGGAACGGAGATCTTCTCGAAGTCGTTTCCCTCAACCAGCAGCTATTGATCAGCACTCCCGAATTGATCGATGCAATTATCTCCAATTCCAATCACACGAGCGAAGCTTTGCGACGGGCATCGGAGATCAAAAAGGAATTTTTTGAAAAGGAACGCGGCGCAAAGCAAATTGCCGACGAGCTTCGGGCGCAGGGAAAAGAAGCAGCTGCGGAGTTTATCGAAGACTCGGAATTTTCTGCCTCACTTTCGGATGACCCCGACGCGAGTGATTTGAGCATCGCCGATGCCGTACTTCTTGCCGAGTACATGGAAGTGCCGGACGATGAGATCGATGATTCATGGCTTTCTCTTGAGTATATAGAAGAGATATACGAAGAAACTCAGGAAGAGCGTGACGCAATCGTCGACAAGATCCTTGGCGAGATGAGGCTCGATGACGAAAATATTTCCAACGAACGGATTTCCGTTTTGAACCGAATTATGAGAATGGGCGTCAAAGACCGGATGAAAGCGGCGATGAAGGGAAATCGCGAAGTGAGAAACATTCTGGTCAGGGATCCAAACCGTATTATCGCACAGGCCGTAATCCAGAATCCGAAAATCACCGATCAGGAAGTTGAAAAGATCTCGACGATGAAAACGGTTCCCGAAGATGTGCTTCGCAAGATTGCAAAGGATCGAAAATGGGCTCGAAATTATTTAATTATCCACAATCTTGCTAAAAACCCGAGAACGCCGATCGGGAATGTGATGAACATTTTGACGCGGCTTCAAATGCGGGATTTGATCGCCATAAACAAAAACAGGAACGTCCCTGATGCGGTCCGAAGACAGGCCAACAGACTCGCTACTGCGCGGGCGGGCGGAAAGTCCTCAATGCAGTAAGACATTTCAACGAATCCGTTTAATACGGGATTAAATTTCAGCCGTGCGCGAATTTCAAGGTTTATCCTAAGACCTTTGGGTTTCGCGCATTTTCAGATTGGTACTGAAATTGCATTTACCGGCCGGAGTAAGTAAATTTGCAGACGGGATTCGATTCCAGCGCGGAAACATATGAAATCATTCTGGCAAAAGCTCAAAACCACTCTCGAGATGATCAAGTTCGAGCATACGGTCTTCGCACTGCCTTTCGCGTTTCTTGGGGCAATCCTGGCGGCCGACGGTCTGCCCGGAATAAAGCAAATAATCTGGATCACAGTTGCAATGATTGGGGCCCGAAGCGCGGCGATGAGTTTTAACCGGATCGCGGACCGTAAGATCGACGCCGAAAATCCCCGCACCGCGAATCGCGAACTGCCCACGGGAAAATTGTCCGTCAACTTTGCATGGGCATTCATGACCGCCTCGTGCGCGCTGTTCATGCTCGCCGCATTTATGTTAAACCGGCTTACGCTGATTCTTGCCCCGGTTGCATTGGTGAGCGTGTTGGGATACTCGTATGCCAAGAGGTTTACGTCTTTTTCCCATCTTCTTTTGGGTTGGGCACTGGCAATCGCGCCAACCGGAGCATGGATCGCGGTCCGCGGAACGATCGATTCAGCAGTCCCGCTTCTCTTGTCGCTGCTCGTGATGTTGTGGACGGCGGGATTTGACGTCCTGTATGCGTGTCAGGATTTTGCGTATGACAAAGCCAAAGGCTTACGATCGATACCGGCGCGGTACGGTATAGCAAGCGCGCTGTTGATCGCGCGAATTCTACACCTGTTCGCATTTTCGGTGCTTGTTGTGCTTTATTTTGCGACCGGTTCGGGACTTCTCGCGCTCGCTGGAGTGGCCGGCGCCGGATTGCTGATGATCTACCAGCATCTTCTGGTAAAGCCGGACGATTTATCAAAAATGAATGCCGCTTTTTTTACTGCCAATGCGTTTGTCAGCGTGATTCTCTTGTTTACCTTTGGAGGGGAAGTTTTCCTAAGAAAATTTTATCAATAAAAAATCTTGGGATATGCGGCCGGATTTAGTTGAAAGGCTTAGGACCTAATGGACGCCTTCACTAACTTGAGGGGTTACCGGGACCAATCCGTTAAATGAATACTCCTCGCGGACCAGTTTTCTCAACATTTCGGATGCAGCTTCACTGTCGAGGGGGCGGGAGTACAGATAACCCTGACCATAGTTGCAGCCGATTGAACGAAGATGATCGAGCTGATTCTCGGTTTCGATTCCCTCGGCGACAACTTCCATATTGAGGTTTTTTGCAAGGTTGATAATCGTCAGTACGATTTCCGCATTCTCGCCTTCGTTGCCGATCCTGTTAACAAATGATCTATCGATTTTTAAGGTGTCTACCGGAAACCGGTGAAGATATCCGAGGCTTGAATATCCCGTGCCAAAATCATCAATCGAGACACGGGCGCCCAGTTTTGTAAGTTCGTTGACGGTGATCACGGCCTGTTCCGGATTGTTCATGATTACGCTTTCAGTGATCTCCAGCCGCAGACACTTCGGATCGAGGCGGGATGCCTCAAGGATTCTTGCGATCTGGTTGCTCAAATCTGCCTGTTCGAGTTGGCGGGCAGAAAGGTTTACAGAAATTGTCGGTAGATTTGAGAGCGGGTATTTTTCCTGCCATTCGCGCATCTGGGTGCAGGCTTCCTTGAGAATCCATTGGCCAATCGGCAATATCAAACCGGTGTCTTCGGCAATCGGGATAAAATCATTGGGAGGCACCATTCCACGCGTCTCATTCTGCCACCGGACAAGAGCCTCAAACCCGGTCATCGATCCGTCTTCAAGCGAGACAATCGGTTGGTAATGGAGAAGAAATTCATTTTGTTCGAATGCCCGGCGCAGATCGAATTCAAGCTGCATCAATGAAACCGCCCCCGAACGCATTCCCGGATTGAATACCTCAAATCTCGCCTTTCCGTGGAGTTTTGCCTTGTACATAGCGATATCCGCATCGCAAACCAGGTCGTCCGCGTCCGTATATTCAGGCGTTGCGAATGCAATCCCGATACTGGCGCCCGAATAGATTTGGTGGCCCGAAATTTGAACCGGCCGCTGCAGCTGGACGAGGAGCCGCTGCGCGATCTTTATGGCCTGGTTGTTCTCAACAAGGTCCTCGATCAGAATAACGAATTCATCACCCCCGAGCCGGACAACCAAATCCGAAGGACGGACAATCGTACGGAGCTTTTCGCCAAACTTTATAAGGAGTTCATCACCCGCACGATGACCGAGACTGTCATTAACCGTTTTGAATCGATCGAGATCTACGAATAACACGGCGAATGTAAAACGGCTGTCTTCCCTCATTTTCGCCAGGGCTTCGTTTACCCGCAGCATTAGTTTCTTGCGATTCGGCAGACCGGTCAACGAGTCGTGGACCGCGTCATACTCGAGCTTCGCCTCCGTCCGCTTTCGGTCGGTGATATCGGTCAATGATCCTGCGATGCGGCAGGCCTTGCCGTCTTCATCTCGAACTGCCAGCCCGCGGATCAGGACCCAGCGGTATGTCCCGCCGGTATGCATCACCCGATGCTCATTTTCAAAGTGTTCTGACGAGCCGTCAATATGCTGTTCAAATTCAAGTAATACGCGGTCACGGTCACGCGGATGGATCTTATCAAGCCAGAGCTCCTTACCGGTGGTAAAAACGGCGTCCGCTGCTATTCCCAGGATTTCGAGCCACCGCTCGGAATAATACGTATCTTCGGTAACCAGATCCCAGTCCCATAAACCGTCATTGGCGCCGTTAGCGGCGACAGCGTATCGGGTCTCACTCTCTCTCAGCTGCTCGTTAACCTCGTGCATTTCCTGTGAAGAAATCATCAACGAACGTTCGACAATATATCTCTCTTCATCAGCCGTTTTGTAAGTCTGATCAACCCGGGCAAGAAAATCTTTCCAGATGCTTTGAGTCGGCGGGTTTTTTTCATTTCCTCCGCTCTGTTTGAGTTGTCGTTTCAGAAGTGAATGGATCATGTGGGGGGCTCCTCAGAAATAATAGTGAGTGTCATCGTTTGGTTGTGAAGATCGCACGACCCGACCGTATAAGGGCAAATTTCCCCGGACGAATAGAATCCGACTTGCTCGGTTCCGTCAGGCATCTCTTCGATCACGCCTTCAACTTCCTCGCCGCACCTCTCCTTGAGAATGGCGCGTCGTCCGCTGCCGCTGATGGCAATCGAAAGAATGGAATTGGAAGCGAGACCGTATTGCTCGGTCATCATTGCCGCCTCGGCAGCACCGTCGATTACGCGGTCGGCGTTGGCAATCATCAGGCGTGCCATTGCGCCCTCGGGCACTCTGCCGCCGAAACTCATTGATTGGTTTGCTTCATCAATTTCCAATACAGCTCGGATTATTCGCTTCTCCGAATTTAAGTTTTCCCTTATTGAAATTGGAAAATGGTTAGCGGATTCGGGGAGCTGGCCGGCTTTGTCGCCGAGATAATTCCGGTACAGACTCAATGCCGGTTTCCCGTCTATCTCAAATAATTGATTGCCGACCGCTTTCGTGATGCGTTGTTCGATACCCAAAATATCCAGACCGTCTCGGGACCCGTAACCGATTCTCACATTCTCACCATAAAACCCGATTGCGGAAACAGCGTCTCGTTCGGGCATACCGTTGCAGAGCACCCATGAACTTTCTGATTGATCGGGAACGCCTGCGAACCCGCCGGTGACGATTACTGAAGATGAGATTTTCGAATTGAGTCCCGCCACAAGCTGGCTGCCGTCTATATTTGCGCTATCGGCAAGCAGGAATACGCCACGCAAATCCGGATCCGTCAATTCGTCAGCAATTTTTTGACCGCTGAGATATGAATCCGATCGCTTGAAAACGTTGGTCACTATGCGACGCAGCGTCGTATGTTCAAACTTAACGATTGCAATTGAGAGGCTTGCGTCGTTAATCGCCGCGCCAAAAATTTCACCGCTTGTAGAACATCCGATGACTTGCGAATTGGGAAAACGATCGATCAATTCATTCAGCGGTGACGGACGATTAATAAACAACGATGCGCCGAAAATCAAAACCATCGTATTGGCGGAATCGAGGGCCGTTGGAAATTCCTCGCTCCAACCCGTTTTTTCCGCGAAGGATATTCTTTTTATTTCCATTGTTAATTGGGAGGCGCATCAATTTCCTGATCACACTCAAGCTTCGGGTTTTCATTAAAGAATTTTTTTACCCGGAGTGGACACCCCGCTGGATCTGGAAGGAAATTCGGTCATTCTGAATGACGACCTGAAAGAAATTCGGTCAAATTGATTAGTCTGACCGGGTTCCGGCACCCAAATTAAGAAGAAAGCAAGTAGCGTGCCGTAAATCGAAAAAAGCGGGAGTGGTCAAGAGGCATTGGGGAGCGGGCAAGCCGCGAAAGGTAATCCGGACTGACAATGCGTTGTTCTCGGCCTGCATTCCGCGTTTTGAGGGTGAAGCTCGCTTCAAAGCCCAATTAACCGTAGATCCTTATGATCTCGCCATTGCCCTTGCCTTCGACGCTTCTGACATATCCGTTGACTACCTTTTCCATGGGAATCGGATTATGGCCGGGAAAAAAGTCCCTGTATTTATCCACGGCGTCCTCAACCAGGCCTGAAGCAACTACGTTAATACGGACACCTCTTTCCATCTCAAGCGCCGCGGCTTTGACGAATCCGTGAATCCCTCCATTTACCATCGCCGCACTGGCGGTCATTGCCACTGGGTCTTCCGCCAGAATACCCGTTGTCAGGGTGATCGAACCATTGTCGTTTAAGTATTCGCCGGCAAGTTGGGAAAGATTTACCTGGCCCATCAACTTACTTTTAATTCCGACATAAAAATCGTCTTCCGATAAATTTTCGAACTTATCCCACTTTGCTTCGCCGGCGATACAGACTACGGAATCGATATCGCCGTTTTCTTCGAACATATTGCGGATTGATTGCTTATCGACAAGGTCGACGCTTAAATCGCCGGTTTCCCTGCCGGCAATAAGTGTTTCGTACTTTTTGGAAAAATACGCGGAAACTTTCGCGCCGATTGTACCGGCACCGCCGATAATTATAATTTTCATCTATCTGTACTTATCATTTAACCCGATTCCGTCGAGTATCATCGGGATAATTTTGTCGATTCGTTTTTGTTTTGTCGCTTCCTGCTTTGCCTGGTCTATGTATTCGGTAAATTCCCTTTGCTTGCCGGGGGTAAATCCCTCAAACGCTTTTTTTACTTTTGCATTCGTTTTGAAGAGTTCGTTGAATTCCGCGGGTATCGACAGAGTCTTTTTCTCGGGTTTGATCATTTTCCCGGCCTTCTGGTTTTCGATCGCTTCCTCGAGATATTCAATGATCAGTTTCTTATCTATTTCCGCAGCGGTATTCATCCGCCATTGCCGCATGGCCTTTGTGACTCCTTCTTGTGCATTGATCAGTTTCTTTTGTCTGTCTTTAAGAAAACCCCCCTGAAAAAACCAAATCCCAAAGTAAGATTTAAAGGCCCCGATTCCGGCGACGTTTTTTCCCTTGATCGTATAAACCGGGCTTCCCCATTTGACAGTTTCGATGAGTTCGGTCGAATTGATAATTCTGCGCAGCTCGGTGAGTTCCTTTTTCCAGAGCTCTTGGCTATCGAAGAATTCATCGGCGGTCTTGTATCTCTTCATTACTTCTTTCTCCTGTTCGCATAAATCAAATAATGACTAATATTTTAAAATCGGAAAAAAGATCCAAAGAAAACCTGAAATTCCGGACTCTTCAAAACTTCCCTCTTAGATCGAGTCTCTTTTGACAGTCGATACGTTTACACTGCAATCAATCCTTCATTTTTTCTATACATTTTATTTACCCGCCACTGCGATTACAAGAAAAGGCGGCGGAAGTTATTGACTTCCGCCGCCGGTTTTGATCATTTCTCAGCACCCAGTACCTATCCTCCGGCGCCATGACACTTTTTGTACTTTCTTCCCGAACCGCACGGGCATTTTTCGTTTGGACCCACCTTCGGCTGATCCCGCACAAAAGGCGTATGCTTTAACGCTTCATCGCCTGCAGCCTGGACGCCTTCATAGGCGCCCGTAAATGCCATCCCGGCGGCCTGTTTTTTCGCGCGCTGCCGTTCCAAACGTTCGAGCCTCTCCATTTCTTCCTGCTCGTCCTTATCAACGATTTCGAGATTAAAGAGGGATCGGGTCGTATTCGTATCGATCCGGTCAAGCATATCCTGAAACAATTCAAAACTCTGTTTCTTATATTCAACCAGCGGATCTTTCTGTCCGTAACCGACCAGTCCAATGCCCTGTTTCACGTGATCGATCGTCAAAAGGTGATCCTTCCACTGCGAGTCGATAATATTGAGCATAATGTACCGTTCATAGGCGCGAAGCGATTCTTCACCGGCCATTTTTTCTTTTTCCTGATAATCGCCGATCGCCTTTTTCCAAATCGCGGCCTCGATCTCATCGCCGGTCATCGTTTCATAATCAACCCCCGCATCAATCGCCGGATCGACCGAATAGATATTTTCTACTTCGGCTGCATAGGTATCGACATCCCACAAATCCGGTGAGACCTCGGGATTTAAGAAGTATCCCGTTAGATCTCGGAGCAGATCCCTCGCCACGCCGTTTTCACCCAAAAGGTATTCACGGTGCTCTGGTTCAAACATCAAATCACGACGGAGCTTATAAATCGTGTCGCGCTGTTTGTTCATCACGTCATCGTATTTCAAAACGTGTTTTCGTGTTTCAAAATTTCTCGCTTCGACGGCCTTTTGCGCACGTTCGATCTGTTTTGATACGGTCTTCGACTCGATCGCGACCCCTTCCTCCATGCCCAGCCAACTCATCATCGAGCGAACTTTATCTCCGGCAAAGATCCGCATCAAGTCATCTTCAAGTGAGAGAAAAAACCGCGTCGAACCGGGATCACCCTGGCGCCCCGAACGCCCGCGAAGCTGATTATCGATTCTTCGTGACTCGTGCCGCTCGGTTGCAAGAATGTATAAACCGCCGACCTTGATCACCTCTTCGTGTTCGGCCTGTGAAATCCGTTTAGCTTTTTCGAGCTCAGCCTTGAGCTGTTCTTCCGTCGCATCCTCAGGATTGATTTCTTGTCGTTTTAAGTTTTCGCGGGCCAACGCCTCTGGATTTCCACCGAGTATGATATCGGTTCCCCGTCCGGCCATGTTGGTTGCGATCGTAACCGCGCCTTTTCTTCCAGCCTGAGCGATAATCTCCGCCTCGCGTTCGTGATACTTAGCGTTTAAGACATTGTGCGGAATACCCTTTTTGGTAAGTTTTTCCGATACTACTTCCGAGTTTTCAACGGATACGGTTCCGACCAATACCGGCTGACCGTGCTCATGTGAACGAATTATATCTTCAATCACCGCATTCCATTTTTCGGGAACCGTCCGGTAAATAACATCCGGGTGATCCCTCCGAATCGTGGGACGATTGGTTGGAATTACGATTACGCTCAGCCCGTAAACTTCACGAAACTCTTCAGCTTCGGTTTCCGCCGTACCGGTCATACCGGACAGTTTTTCGTACATCCGGAAATAATTCTGAAGCGTAATCGTTGCAAGCGTCTGGTTTTCACGCTCAATAGTTACAGCTTCCTTTGCTTCAACCGCCTGATGGAGACCATCAGACCAGCGGCGTCCTTTCATCAGACGCCCGGTAAAATCATCAACGATAATTACCTCGCCGTCCTGAACTACGTAATGATGATCTTTTTTATAGAGAGTGTGTGCCTTGAGCGCCTGTTCCACACAATGGAGCAGATCCATATTCGCCGGGTCGTAAAGATTATCGACGCGCAGCATCCTTTCGGCTTTGGTGACCCCCTGCTCGGTTAATACCGCAGAATGGTTCTTCTCATCGACCAGATAGTCTCCGGTGGTTTTTTTCGTTACTTCGTCTTTTTCCCCTTTTTCAAGCTTGGGGATAATTTCGTTGGCGACATAGTATTTATCGGTCGCTTCATCGGATGCACCCGAGATAATCAGCGGAGTCCTCGCCTCGTCGATAAGTATCGAATCGACCTCGTCAATTATGGCAAAATAATGGTCAGGCTGAACAAGCGATTCGACATCGAACTTCATATTATCCCGCAGATAATCGAAACCGAATTCGTTGTTTGTCCCGTACGTGATGTCGCAGGCGTACTCTTCCTTTCGCTCGGCGTCATCCATATCGTTTTGGATGCAGCCGACGGTCAGCCCGAGAAACCGGTGAATCGTTCCCATCCACTCTGCGTCACGCGAAGCAAGGTAGTCGTTGACCGTTACGATATGAACGCCTCGCCCGGTCAGGCCGTTCAGGTAGGCGGGCAGAGTCGAGACAAGAGTTTTACCTTCACCCGTTCTCATCTCGGCGATTTTTCCCTGATGGAGTACCATTCCGCCAATCAGCTGAACGTCGAAATGACGCATTCCGGTGGTCCTGACCGATGCCTCGCGAACGACTGCGAACGCTTCCGGCATAATTTCCATCAATACTTCCTGTTCACGTTTTAGGCGGTTGTCTCGATTTTCTATTCCTTCAGTCGCAGCCCGGACTCTTTTCTTAAATTCTTCGGTTTTGGCGCGAAGCTCATCATCCGAGAGCTTTTGGATTCCCGCTTCAAGATCATTGATTTGTTCAACTAACGCTTTTGAGTCTTTAAGATACTTATCGGTTTCGGTACCGAAGATCTTTTTGACGACTTTATCTGCAAAGCTATTTACAGCCATAATTCCTCTTTTATAAACCGCTAAATGGCGGTTAGTATACCGACGCCCTTAAAAACGGGATATCGGGTTATGTCGAGTTACTGCCGGCTGGTTACGGCAAAAGCTAAAGATTGTAACGGATAATCGCGAAAATGAAAGGTCGAAAGACCGAGAAAAGACTATTTTCGCTTCAAAAGGAATTTTGTTAGATTGACGCGCGAGGTAGATTCGTAATGATCAAAACCTGATTATTGGCAGCATTTATTTCCGCGTGAAGATTAGAAACCTGTACAAACTCCCGATTCGAATTCCCATTGTACGCGGGCTTCTTGTGAGCGCCGAACACCGCAAACGGTAGGACATTTTCGCCTTCGGAATCTGATTCGAACTTCAGCTTTGAAAATACGCTGTTTGATTTGACGTTGATTTCAAAGCTGTGCGGCTGCGAGCTTTGCGCCGTTTTGGAATAGGACAACGCCTGCGGAGAGGCGCCGACAAAAACCAATCCCAGATAAACGGAAATGGTCGTCAGGAAATAAAGCGTGTTGTGATTGTTGGTCTTTGTCACTTAGCCGTGTTTGTATTACCGTCCGTACTCTTCGCCCCGCCGTTTGGCCGCTTTTGCGGGGCGGTCTTGTCCTTTTCCTCTTGCTTTTTTGCCTGAAATTCCTTCAGCCGAAAATTTATCATCTTCTGCGCTACCGGTTTCTCAAGGTCGAAGTTGATCCGCAAGAGATTGCCCTGGCTCGTTATCTTTGCCGCTTTTAGCAAAATGATTTCGTCGTCCTTCATCTTTTTCCAGCCATTATTGTGGGCCAAAAGCGTTGCCTGAATGATACCGTTCAGTCCGGTAGCGACCGAATTCGCTTTTTCCGGAGACGGTAACTTTGAGTCAACGACTGCCAAAAGCTGTGTTTCGTTCTGAGCAAACACAATATTTAATTTTTTCACGTCAAACCGGCTCAGGTAATCTAGCCACCCGCTGTCGCCGACGGATTCGATCGCCCGCTTGGCAACGATGATCATTTCCGCATTTCCGGCAGTTTCGGTGTAGCTCGTGCGTTTCGGATCGAGACGGCCGTTTTTGGTTATTTCACCGGTCAGTCTGACCCTGAACTGCTGACTTAGATCTACCTCGTTGGTCTCCCATTTCACCAGTATTTCTTCGGCGAAGTCCTGGAGGGGCTTTTTATTTATCTCAATTTCGGCCACCGGATCACTGTTTTTTGCAGTAGTCGTTTCAAGAGGATTTTTTGCGGGCTCCTTGTCCTTGTCTCCGGTTTTCCCATTTTTAGCCGTTGCCGGATCTGTTTTGTCCGTCGGATCCTTCGCGGGCCCCTTTTCATCGTCCTTATTTCCGCCGAGTATCGAATCGGGCAAATCCCCGGACACAGGGCGTTTGTTTTTTTTCGGAAGGTTCGGACGCCGGTTCAACAAATCATTGTTGTTTGAAGGCGGACTTATCGGGAAGTTATCTATCGGTGAAGGTGTCTCAACAATTGCAAAATCATCTCCGAGCGCTTCAGATTCCGTATTCTCGTTGTAAAAATATCCTCCAGGGTATTGGAATTGCGGCTCGGCGCCGTCCTGACTAACCCATACGACATCGGCATCGTCGATTCTCGTCTTATTGTAGTCCTTGACGACATACCCGGTGTCTCCGCTGAATATTTTGCTTCCTACATAAATCATATCGAAGGCCTGGCAAATCTTACCCACATAAGCGCTGTCGCAAGCCCTCGACTGAAGTAGATTTGTCTTTCCAAGAACAAATATAGTAAGCAGATTTATCGTCACCGAAAACGCCAGGATCTTATATATTCTGGGTGAAAATTGCCATTTCCCGATTTCGTAATCTTGTAAAAACTCGTTTTCCTGCATATTTCAATAAATTCAACAACTAAAAAAACCGGATCTCGCTTTTCCAAAATCTAAGACGCATTTACTCGCACATAAGTTGCGAAATAATCGATGATTTTATCACCTTTCACCCGCAAATTAAAGAATTAGACAAACAGATTAAAAGCAATTAACATCAGTTTCATGGCCGGCAAAAAAAAAAGGAAATCCCGAAATCAAAAGAAATGGAGCAATCGGAAAGATAAGTTTGCCGGCGACCAAATCAAGGAACGAAATTCCGAATGCAATTTTGCAAGACAAAGTTCCTCACGCGAAAAAAATGGCGGGATCAGGCTCCCGTCGAAAGAGTCGCTGGATAAACTCCTGGAAGGAATTGGGGTTCCCGAGCCGCAGCCATTTGTCCCGGATGATTTTCAAATCGAAGCGCTAGATTCGATCGAGACCCAGGATGTGCTGGTCACTGCACCGACCGGAAGCGGAAAAACGTGGATTGCCCGGGAAGAAATACGGCGTTTATTGCTGGCCGGGAAGCGTGCCTGGTATACGACACCGCTTAAGGCGCTGACGAATTCAAAATATGCAGAGTTCAGTGATGAATTCGGCTCGGAACTGGTCGGCATCCTGACCGGCGACCGAAAAGAAAACTCCCGCGCACCTTTAATAGTGGGAACCACCGAAATTTACCGCAATCAACTTTTTGACTCGCTGCGAAGCGGCGAACAGGTCAATACCGATTTTGTGATCTTGGACGAAGCTCATTATTTATCGGATGATTACCGCGGACACGTTTGGGAAGAAGCCATAATTTTGTCTCCGCCAAGGATTCGGCTGCTTCTGCTGTCGGCGACGATCGGAAACGCCAAAGAGTTTGCGGGCTGGATCGAGGAGGTGCGCGGAACAAGTGTCAGAATTATAAACCGCGCAGGTTCACGTCCGGTCGAGTTGCGGGCTGCCTTTCTTGGACCCAATCTGCACCTCTATCCATTGTTTGACCGCAACGGAAAATTCAATAACGAAATCAGACAGTTTAAAAAGAAGGAACCGGAGCGCAGGTACCGTTATCGGAGGCGAAGGTAAGTAAAAGTGCTGAGTCCTGTGTCCTGTGTCCTGAGTCCTGAGTCCTGAGTCCTGTGTCCTGAGTCCTGTGTCCTGAGTCCTGTGTCCTGAGTCCTAAACTAGGCCCTTTTCGGTAAGTTTCTTGCTCATCGTAGTTCCGAGTGCCTGGAGGGCGTTCGCCGGGCGGATCATCACTTCAAAATCGATAATTTTTCCATCGTCATTGAATTCAATCAGATCGATTCCATGCATTGATAAATCGCCGATTCGTGCCCTGAACTCGAGTCCAAATACGTTGCCGCCGGCAATCTCACGGATATAACTGAAATCATCAAAGACCTTGGCTACCGTCGTGAGAATCGCCGCTGTCATCAATTTACCCTCTTTAGGTTTCCAAACAAACGGAGAATGAAACATTACGTTGTCCGCCAGGAGGTCGTCTAATATGCCCGCATCCCGGGTTTCGACAAATTCGTGCCAGGTCTTTAGTTGATGATTCATAATGGTAATTCGTAAAATTAGAGTCCCGATCAATAATTTGCAAGCGTTCGATTGCGAATTGCCAGGCGCGTATCGCGTAAAAACTTGTTGATTTGCTTCCCGCTGTCAATCACCCGAACCGTGCGTTAAACTTGAGAAATGAGATTCAGAATGCAGGAAATATCGCCGCCCAAGCTGATAACGGCATTGAGATCTTACGATCTCTTGCCGGCGATAATCTTTGTGCCTTCGCGTCGGCGCTGCGACGAAGCCGCTACCGAAGTGGCGATGGACAAATCTCAAAAGGCCGATGCCAAAGAGAAGGACGCCAGAACCAAAATCTTTGACCGGTTTGTAGCTGAAAACCCGGAGATCAGAAATCATAAGCACCGGAAGATTCTGCTCCGTTCCGGAGTTGCCTCTCATCACGCGGGACACATTCCGGCTTGGAAATTTTTGATCGAGAAAATGATGTCAGAGGGGCTGGTTAATGCGCTCTTCGCCACCTCAACGGTGGCCGCCGGGGTTGACTTCCCAGCGCGAACGGTAGTTATTTCAAATTCCGAAAGCCGCGGAAATGATGGATGGCGGCCGCTTGAGGCGAGCGAACTCCAACAGATGACGGGGCGCGCCGGAAGACGCGGAAAGGATTATGTCGGGTTTGCGGTTTTGGCGCCGGGCAATTTTCAGAATCCTCCGCGAATCGCAAAATTACTCGGCGCCCCTCCGGATCCGCTCGAAAGTAAATTCCGCTCTACATATTCGACCCTGCTCAATCTACTCGACGCATTTGGGAGTTTTAAACAGGTGCGCCAAATCGCTGAAAAAAGCTTTGCATTCAGGCATGTCGCCCGACAGATAAAAGGACTCGGCAGCAAACGCGATCGACGATTGGCAAAACTCGAAAAACGGCTTGCCAATAGCGGGGTCGAAATCAGCATTGATGATATTTTCGGCTTCGAACGCCTAATCGGAACCCAAACCCGTCTGCGGGAAAACATTCCGCAAACAAGGGCAGATGCTCGATATGCCTGGCTGAAGGATAATGTCAAAAGCGGAATGATCGTATCGAAAGGAAAAAGCGGGAAGCAGTTTTTTCTCGTCTTAAACGTGTTTGGGGACAGGGTGACGGCGATGCGCGACAGCGGACAGGGATCGACGCTTTCGCTATCTTCAATTAAACGAGTTTACAAAAAGCGCTATCAGCTCGATGAAAAGGCCGTCGAGGCCGCGTTTCGCGAGATTAACGAAGGAAAAAACCCGATCTTAAACGAACCAAAAGTATTCCTTATAAATGAAAATGCCGACGATGCGGTCGAGCTGATCGAATCCCTAAAACGCAGTTTTCTCCCGGCCGGTTTGGAAAAGGACAAAGAAAAAGCGGTGGAGGAGTTTTTGTGGGAGTCGATGATTGACGCGGATTTTTTAAACAAGATCGATCGCGATATCGAGTATCTACGAAGCGATATTTGGCTGCCGTTTGAAAATCGGGCACGGGTGTTGGACCATTTTGGCTATCTCAGTTTTGAACGCGAAAGAGTTACGAAGGAAGGTGAATGGCTGGCAGATTTGCGGATCGATAAGCCTCTTTTGGTGGGTGAAGTGCTTCGCAAGGGTATGTTTGAAAAACTCGAAACTCCGATTATCGCCGGGCTGATGGCGTCATTGGCGGCAGACTCGGAACGAGATTACGGCAAGCTTTACGAGTCCGGCAAGCTGGCCAAGGTTTTGGACGAAGTGGAAAAAATCGTTCTCGATGTTTCAAGAATTGAACTGGATCTTGGAGTCGAGCCCGCAGAGGAAATAAATTTTTCAGCAGCAGCCACGGCTGAAGCCTGGGCGGGGGGTCTCGATTGGACAGATTTGGTTTGGGAGACGAAAGCCGAGGAAGGAGATCTGGTCAGGCTTCTTTCAAGAACCGGCGAAGCATTGATGCAGGTCGCGAATCTTCAAAAATCGAAGCCGGAATCAGCAAAGAGGGCCCGGATCGCATCGGAAGTAATTCTCCGGGATCCGGTAAAGTAGCGATTGGCCGGGGCAATTAATTGAAGTTCCACTAACATTTCGAGTTTACTTTTGATAAGATTGTTAGTTCGACGGCGGAGGACGATACGAAAGAATATGGAAGTTTTGTTGGCAGATGAGTTTGGGTTTTGTTTTGGCGTCGAACGGGCCGTGGATATGGTCGAAGAATCGCTCAAACAAAATGAAACCGTGCGAACGCTGGGGCCGCTTATTCATAACGATCAGGAAATGGAGCGCCTTGGAACCCGCGGCGTGACAACGATAGATTCACCCGTTCAAATAAAACGGGGAGAAACTGCGGTAATCAGGGCCCATGGAGTGACGCCGGATGTCCAAAAGGAGCTGGAGGAAAAAGCTTCAAAGGTGGCTGACGCGACGTGTCCGTTTGTGACCAGGGTGCAGCGGCTGGCCTCGCGCGCCGCAAACGAAAATCGGCATGTGGTCGTAGTCGGAAATCCGAATCACCCCGAAATGATCGGTGTCAAAGGATATGCTCCTGACCACGCGTTTGTGATAAATGGAGAGGCCGAGGTCGCCGAACTGCCAAGGCTAAATAATCCGTTGGTGGTTTCTCAAACGACAATTAAACTAAAGACCTTCCTCGATACCGCCGAGGCGGTCAAATCGAAAACGGATGACAACGTTGAAATTGTCAACACGATCTGTTCGGCAACTCGGGACCGTCAGGATGCAGCGCGGGCATTGGCTGGAGAGGTCGACGCGTTTTATGTGATCGGCGGTGAACATTCATCCAACAGCCGGAAACTGGTGGCCGTATGCAAAGAACATTGCGAAAGGAGCTTTCTGATTCAAACGGAAGCAGAAATCGATCCGGAAGATCTTGCCGGCGTAAAACGGGTCGGCGTAACTGCCGGCGCATCAACGCCGAAATGGCTTATCGATAAAGTCGTCGGCCGCCTCCACGAGATCGGGCGCGAAAACCATTCGTCACCCGAGTAATTGGTATTAACATTTTGAATAAAGGAGACCGGGATAATACCCGGTCTTTTTCATTGCGTCCGCGATGTTGATCCTTGAACATTGATCGGTGAGCCGAGGACATTGACTACCGGCCCCTGACCACTGACTACTAACCTGTTGCACCGCGCCAAGACTTTGCCATTCGCCATCGATATCCAACGGAATGTTTTCTTTATTTAATTTTGAATATCCGCCTTAATTGAACGTATAGTACTACCAACAAACAAAGAATTGGTTATCGTAACCTCGTTTTGCCCTTAGCCCCATAAACAAAGGCTCAGGGTAAATCTGATTAACGGCAGTGGTTTAAACTTTTTTAACACTAGGATACCCCTTTTAAATGTCGCTAACACGTCAGACAATACTATTGTTCATACTGAATTTTATAGATGGAGTTCTCACGATTTACTGGGTGAGAAACGGTTTTGCTACTGAAGGAAACCATTTAATGGCCACCCTCCTCGATGTCGGGGACATACCGTTTTTGACGGTCAAAGTCATAGCAGGTGCGACCGCCGCGTTTGTATTGGCCAAATGGTGTCATTACAAGATGGCGCGGTACGGACTTACGCTCGTACTGGGAATATACCTGGGCCTGATGGCGATCCACTTCTTTACCGGGTTATCGGCCGCCGGGATCGTTTCGGACACAATGATAAACGAATTTTCGGGTTGGTCGGGTATGGTTTTCGCGATGGTTTGTTAATTTTTTCCCACAGCCTCTAATCGGTTTGCCGCAAAAAAATGTCTTTTTCAATTGCAACCGGGTTGCCGATTACCACAAATCGGATATTCCTCATATATTTCTGAGAAACAGCCTGTACGTCATCTGAAGTTACACTTCGTAAACGGTTTAGGAATTCAAATGCGTTTCGCCATCCGCCGCCGACCAATTCGTATTTCGCAAGCTCATGGGCCTGCGCCGCATTGGTCTCCTGTTTTAAGTAGTAATTTGTCAGAAACTGCCCCGCCATACCGTCAATTTCCTCCTGCCGGACCGGTTCCTGTTTTAGAGACTTTATTACATCAAGCATCACCGCAACGGTTTGATTTGCATCGACGGCGGTAACATAAATATTAGCGGAGTTTGCTGAAAGCGAGTCGAGTGTCGCGCTCGGAGCATATGACAGCTGACGCTTTATCCGGACTTCCTGAAACAAACGGCTGTTCAGTATCGTCGTTGCAACCTGCATCGGGTAATAATCCGGGTTATTTAACGAGGGAGCGTTAAATATTCCGCGAATGTAGTTAGTCGGCAGTGAACTTCGCGGGGTCACGTCCAAGGTGCCGCGAGAAAAATCCAGTTTCGGATAAGGTGTTTCCCGGTAGCTGCCTTTCGGAAGCGTGCCAAAGCTCCCGGCGATTTTGGTTCGCATCAAACCGGGGTCCAGATCCCCAACGACGACCAGCAGGAGCCGAGAGGTATGCATCAAATTTTTATGGTATTCGATAAGATCGCTTGATCGGAATTTGCCGACCGTAGCGATACTGCCGGTGACATTATTGGAATAGGGGTGGTTTGCATAAATGATCCGGTTTTGAAGAACGTTAAGAAAGTTGTCGTTGTCAGTTTCTTCTTCTTTCAACCCCGAAAGAATTCGCTTTTGAACCCGGTCAATATCTGACGGATCGAAGGCGGGGTTCCGCGCGATATCCGTAAAAATATCCCAGGAACGGTCAAAGTCCTTTAACGTAGATGCCAGACTTAGTACGCTGTAGTCGTAGGTAGAGCTGGCGCCAATGCTGCTCCCGGTGGCTGACAGTTCCCGCCGTAAAATCTCGCGCGGAAATTTCTTGCTTCCTTCGGCCGCCACCTCAAGTGTCAGATTTTCGATTCCGGAGTTCTTATCGTCAATATTCCGCGCGCCTCCGCGAAAAAATAAACCGGCGGCGACTGTTGGAGTATTGGGCCGGCGCTTAATCAACACCTTGAGTCCGTTTATTTCAAATTCGGTGACCAATGCGACTTGGTCGGCAACATCGAGGCTCCGAACCTGCGAAAGACCCGCCTGCGCAAAAACGAGCGGAAGGACGGCCAACAAAAACATTCGCTGAATCGCATATTTTCGGAAATTTATAGTTTTCATACTTGAGTTATTTCGGGACGGCTTTCGTTTTTCCAAACTTTCCCGGCGACTTAAATTTTGGGCCGGTATCGGCTATCTCCCGATTAAATCCGCCTCCGTAAGGTTGGCCTTGGTCTGTGATTCAGGCGAAATCAATGCGATTCCGACATGGGGTTTGCCTTCGACATACGTTTTCACATAGCGGTTTATTTCTTCTCTCGTAACCGCCCGTAAATTCTTGTGGTAATCACGAAAATACTCGATTCCGGTGGATGACCACCAAAACGCCAAGGTGTGCGAATACTCACTTAGTTTTTCACGCTCGAAAAGATCCCTCGCCTCTAAAAGGGTTTTGGCGTTTTCGAGTTCTTGATTACTGAAATAATCCGGCTGTGTAAACTGCGCCAGTTGTTCGTAAGCCACTTTAAGCGCTTGCTTGGCCTTCTCGGGTGAAGTTATCAGGGTCAGGGTGATCGGCCCGACATTCCTCTGCGTGTAATAAGTAACATCAGCGCCGACCGTTAGACCCGAATCAACCAGAGCGCGCTGAAATCTGGAATCGGGCTGGCCCAAAATATAAGAAAACACGTCTGCCGCATAAGTCGCCGCGTCATCTTTTCCAATTGAGGGGCCGTGCCAGCCGACCTGGATTAATACGTTCTGAATCGGCTGCTCGACTATTTCGCCCGAGCTTCTTACCAGAGGGGGATGCTCGACCAGCGGGAACTCCTCAAACGGATCTACGGCGCGGCGCTCCCAGCTGCCAAAGTTTTCTTCGGCGAGACGGAAAATCTCATCCGGGACAACATCTCCGGTAACGATCAATGCCGTATTGTTTGGCACATAATAGCGCGATTGGATGGTACGCATCATTTCGGTTGTTGCCCGGTTAACCGTATCCCTTGTTCCGAGCGGTTGCTTCCGCGTCGGATATTTGTAAAACAGTTTGTCTTTAAGAGCGTCGTTCAAATAATAAAACGGGTTGGCCTCGTTGCGGTCGATTTCACCGAGAACCACCTTCTTTTCCTGTTCCAAATCTTCAGGATCAAACGTCGGATACCTGATTGCATCATTGATAAAACGAATAGCGGTCGAGACATAGGGGCTCGTCGTTGTGAAGTAATAATTAACGACTTCTTCCCGGGTAGTCGCATTATTGGCGAGTCCCATTCCATCAATGCTCGATAAATAACTGACATTTCCGATTCGGGAGCCATAGGCCATATGCTCACCGCACCCGCGTGAATTATAGAGATCAGTCCGCCTCATATTTACATATACACGGCACCAATAAACTCTGACCGCCCGGTTGGGCTTAAAAAACATGTGCTCATAGAGATGGGAGAGCCCGTTGAATTCGGGGGGCTCGGTAAATGATCCGTTTCTCGCGGCGAGTTCGACCGTCACCAGCGGAACGGAAGAATCGGGTAAAACGATCACTTCAAGTCCGTTGGCCATGGTCCTATTTACAAAAGGAATATCAATACCCTCTTTTGCCTGCCCAAAGCAAAGGGTCGTAAAAATCAATGAAACAATGATGGTCGATATTATTCTCACTAAAATGAACTCCGTAGTGAATTTTGAATTTCAAATATTACGCAAAACTTGCGAAAATGTTCCAATACAAGAAATTACCACATGGAGAGGAAATAATGGAACGAGACAATATGATGCACGGAGCCCGAACGGCGTTGAACAAAAATATGGGCATGCGTGAATGGGCCGAACAATATTTAAAGGAGAAAACAAGGAGTGAAAAGCCGGAAATGGACGAGGAAGAGTTCGAACATTTCTGGAAGTATCACAAACCGGAGATCATGCACGCCGGTTCGGCCGAAGCTGTTCAGGCCTATAATAGGAGAGAAGAGTAGAAAGTAAAAAGTAAAAGGCAAAGAGAAAGAATTACTGAGTCGGAATTGAATAGGAAAAGCGGAAGTTATATCCGCCGTGTTTCAAAACAGTATTGCCGAAAACTTTCTAACCCGTTTTTCTTCCGAAAAGATTTTCTTAATGAACAATATTTTGATCGTCGAGGATGAAGCCCACATCGCGGATGGCTTGCGGTTTAATTTGGAAGCCGAAGGATTTGCGGCGGAAATCGCAGCAGATGGGAAAATCGCCCTTGCCATGCTGGCCGATGAAGACAACCACTACGACGCGATTGTTCTTGACGTAATGCTCCCCGAAATCAACGGGTTTGAGGTAGCCCGGGCGCTGCGCGAGGCAGAAAACTACACACCGATTCTGATGCTTACCGCGCGCAGCCGTCCGGAAGATGTCTTGCTCGGTTTTGAGGCCGGAACCGATGACTATCTCCCTAAACCCTTTGAATTATCGATTTTTTTAGCCCGGTTAAACGGGCTGCTGCGGCGCCATAAATGGTCCCGCGAACCCGAATCGGGAAGCCGTCCGGCTGTTTTTAAGTTCGGCGGGAAATCATTTGATTTTGAAAATCTGGAATTAACCGGTGAAGATGAAACGGTCAGGCTGACCCTTATGGAAGCCAAACTCTTGCGTCACTTGATCGAAAACGAGGGAAGCGCTGTTTCGCGAAAGGAAATACTCGAAGAGGTATGGGATCTTCATGAAGAAACGGACACCCGCGCCATCGATAATTTTATCGTCCGGCTGCGGCGATATTTGGAAGAAAACCCCTCAAACCCTACCATTCTTGAAACCGTAAGAGGAATCGGCTACCGGTTCGTGGGCCGCAAACGAGACAATGACTGATGCATCTTAAAGGCAAAAACCAGATCTATGATTGATTGCGAACCGTTTGATCAATTTCCTTACATTTATTCATTTCATCCGGCGCTGCCCGAGTACTTTGACATTCATCCGCCAGTTTTCTCCAAGATCAAACCGATAGATGTCGATCCGTTTAGAAATCGCATTTGACAGGAAATCAAAATCACGATGGTAGCTAAGCGTAGGTGCCGCTAAATAAACGATTGCCGGTTTATCGGCGATTTTTCGGTGACCAAACAGATTTGCCGAGTCCAGCATTCCCTTCCGCCGCTGCAGCTCGATTTTGAGCCAATAATCAACCGCCTGCAATATCATCTCCCGATCGGGCGCAACCTTCAATTCGACAACGACCAGCCGGCCGTCGCGTCGGAGCGCCAATAAATCAATTTTGTCCTGCAAAGCCCTGAATTGACTGTAAATCGGGGAAAGAATCAGGTTTTGATCGAGCAGCTTGATATTCCCGCGCAATATCGATTCAAGCCAGGCTTCCGGAGCGGAATGAAAATACAGATGCTGCAAGTTAGGCGAATCGTGGCGCCGATAAGTTTTGAGATGCCGAATCATTTCATAAAACTCCTCACGGGAATCAGCGTCAAGCATTTTCCATTCACCGCTGATTCCAAACCACGCTTTTTCCTTCGCCACTATCTTTCTGACTCGCACAAACGCAAGCCCGAGATAACGGAGTGTCTCGCCGTTTTTTGAAAAGATGCAATCGATCCTGCCGGGCGCAAGTTTGAGAATTTCCCGTGAGATGCTGCTTAAACCGGGATTGGGTTTGACCGGGAGTTTTTGCGGGTTAAATCGCCATAAACCGGTAATCGGAATAGGGGCGCGTTTTTTCAGCCGCTGTTTTGATTTCTTACCCTTGATCTCCAGGATCGTGATCCGTTTTTTCGTATTTCTGCTCAGGCAGGCATGAATCCTTTGGAGGTTTGCCGCGATTCCCTTATTCCCCAAGACCCAAATCCGGTCAATCGCTCCTTTTTTTTGGCGTCCGAGTTTGGCGATCCACAGGATTGCGAATGATACCAGGGTTTCAGGTGCCAAACTCTCGGTCACGTCCGCCAAGACTGCGATTCGACGTCCCTCGCTTTCGATTATAATTTGCGCGAACCGGCCATTTTCTTTATTGAGTCCGACTCGGACGAGCCGCGAACCGGCAGTCTCGGAAACGATAAGCCGCGCCATTTTATTGGCTTGTTCGGATCTCGCAAGTTCGATATATGCGCTGAGGTCTTCCGGCCCGGTTCGCGGAATAAGCCGGACCGTTTCTTGCTCGGTATCAAAGTTTCTGATGAGATCAAGAACTATCCCTCCTCCTTCGAGCGCAAAATGCACAATCCGCCACGACTCGAACCCCGAATCGGAGATAAAGCCAAACAGGTTTTTGTGCCCGCAGACTTCAAAATCTATCTCGCTGGATTTAAGCGGAAAGGACTTGCCAAAATCACGGATCAGCAACCACTCGGAGTGAGCGGCAACTCTTTCGCTTAACGAGGTGAGTTCGTTAATTTTCATTCTATTTATTTTGGTTTTTCTAAGTGCCGACGGACGCCGCGTCAGGTGCCGCTCTTGCCGAGAAACGACGTGACCATCGCTTCCGACCAAAGATCATATCCCCGGGCGGAGGGATGAATTCCGTCGCAGAAAAAATCGTCATCGACGCGTTCGATGTCGTCAAAATAAAAAACGTCGGTCATTGACTCAACCAAATCAATTACATTGAAATGATGAAGTTTGGCAAGCCGAGAAAGTACGTACCGGAGCGGGTTGGGAAGAGCCGTAAAATCACGCACCATCGGCACATTGGCAAGGAATATTTTTGCCGACGGATAATGACTCTGAATCGTCTGAAGCAATTCACGCATATCCCTGCGAAACCCTTCCGGGCTGTTTAAGCGAAAAACATCGTTGCCGCCAAGAGCCACAACGACAACATTTATCGTCGAATCCGGCAGCCGGGGAACGAGTTCGACAAGTGTTCGTCTGACCGTTATCCCGCTAATTCCGAGCGCGTGCCACTCCACCGTTGAACCGGTTTTGGCGGCCAAATGCTTGGCAAATTGCCCGGTCAATGCATCGGCATGTGTGTCAGCGCCGATACCGGCGACGGTCGATTCACCGATCGCCAGCAGCTTCATTGTGTTTTGCCCTTCGCCGGCGGTTCCTACTGACGAACCCCCTGCATCTGGTAAACGTCCCACCTTCCAACGCGTATATTGCGCCTGAGCGTATAAAAAGGGGGAAAATGGAAGCAGAAACAACCCGCCCAGAACATACCGGTACTGCATCTTCCGCAGGTCGATCCCGCGGGGGGAATTTCCAAACTTTGAACTACTGCGAGATTCCGCCATTATGTTAAAATCGCATTTCGCCAATGAATTCGTCAACTTATATCGGTAGTTTTTTTGTCGTTTTGGCCGTCTTGACGGTCTTGCCCTCGTGCCGATATTTTCAAGGGGATGCAACAGGCTACGACCAAAAATCGGAGCAAACCGTGACATCCAGGATACCTTTTTCGACAAAGGAACCGGATGTTTTTCAAACCGAAGTGATCATTTCAACCTTTGCCGGAAATAAGGAGACTCAAAAGAAATATTTCGTGGCGAAAAAAGGGGGAGCGCGGTTTGTAGTGTTTCGATTCGGTGAACCGGATCAGATATCTGTACTCGAGAGTTCTTCGGGAGCCCACTTTGTGCTGGATAATGAAAAAAAGACCTTTCGTCAAACCGCGAATTCCGGGACGCTTTCGACCGGCAACGACCTTAGAAATTTTCTGACCACAAGATGGATCAACGAAAAAAAAGAGGTCAGATTTGAGAATCTGGGAAGCAAAGACGGGGTGACCAAATACCGCGTCCGGATCGCCGGTTTGGGAAACTCGGAAAGTTATATTTTTGTTGATCAAAAGCTGAATATCCCAATAAAACAGGAATTTTACGTTCTCGAAGGAGAAAAACCGGAATTGTCGTTTGCGGTAAGGTTCAAAAATTTCAAGCAAACGACGGAGGATAAGTGGTTTAAAATCCCTGACGGATACAGCGAAACGGTTACCGCGCCAAATTAGATTGAAAAATGGGCCGCCAACCAAACTACAGCGTATCGAAACAGATGGATGAATCGCAAAAAGAACAGGCGCAAAAGGTTTTTAAGGCCGCTCCCTATATTAATCTGATCGGCTTTGAAATGGTTGATATCGAATACGGCGAAGTTACCCTGAGTCTTGCAATGCGGAATGAGCTAAAGCAGGTTCACGGCTTGCTGCATGGGGGCGCGACCGCTTCGCTAATCGACACCGCCACGGGTTTTGCCGTCGCAAGTGTTTTGGGTGACGGCGAAAAAGCGGCGACGATCGATTTGACGCTCCATTATCTACGTCCGGTGACGGACGGAAAAATCACGTGTGTCGCCAGAGTCATTAAGAATGGACGGCGCTTCTTAACCCTTTCGGCTGAGGTGAAAAACAATAACGAAGAATTGGTGGCCACCGCGCTTTCGACCTACACAAGGGTTTAACTCGCCCGCAGCTTGCTTGTTTCCGAAATAAATGGAAGAACTCAGAAAATTTGTGCGTTATTTCTCGCCCTACCGATGGCATGTCATATTCGGGGTGTTGTTTATCCTGTTCGGGATGATGTTCAACCTTCTGGTGCCATACCTTGTAGGACTGGGGATCGACGAACTCAGCACGGACGTCACCTGGGAAAAGGTCACATATTATCCACTCGTAATCCTTGGCGTCAGTGTTTTTGGCGGAGTTTTTCTATTTTTACAGCGGAGACTTCTGATCAATGCCTCAAGACATATCGAATATGATATGAGGCGTGATTTTTACGATGCGCTGATCGATCAATCACTGGATTATTTTCAGAATCACAGGGTGGGCGATCTAATGGCCCGGGCGACGAATGATCTCGGCGCGATCCGGCAAATGGTCGGGCCGATGATACTTTACTCCTTTCAAGCGGTATTTGCGCTGGCCGTTGTGCTCCCGATAATGTTCGGGATCTCGGTAAAACTGACGTTGTTTCTATTGATCCCGCTGCCCTTTGTTTCGCTGACGGTCAAATACTTGGGCCAACAAATTTACATCAGATTTGAAAGCATCCAGGAGTTTTTTTCGGGCATCACCGCACGGACCCAGGAAAATCTCACGGGCGCCCGGGTAATCCGCGCCTATGCCCAGGAAGAGGCTGAGATCGAGCAGTTTGAGGGACTAAACCGGGAATACGCCAAAAAGAACATTTCGCTCGTTAAATATGCCGCAGCGATGCGCCCGCTACTGTTCTTTTTTATCGGATTGAGTTTTGTGATTATCGTTGCCGTCGGAGTTCCGATGGCGGTAAGAGGTGAGATAACCGCAGGTCAGTTCACCGCTTTTGTGTTGTATCTCCAACGCATGATCTGGTATTTGATCGCACTTGGTTATGTCGTCAATCTTTATCAGCGCGGAACCGCGAGTCTCAAGCGGTTTAATGCAATCCTCGAATCGAGACCATCGATTCGTGATGCGCCGGATACACGAACGCGCCCGAAGATCAAAGGCAATATCGAATTCCGAAACTTGAATTTTGCATATAACGGTACGCCCGTGCTTAAGAATATTAACCTCCGGATAAAGCAGGGTAAAACCGTCGCCTTTGTTGGGAAAACCGGGAGCGGCAAATCAACGCTGGTGAGCCTGATTCCGCGATTGATGGACACGAAAGAAGATATGGTTTACATCGATTCAATACCGGTCCGAAAATTCCCGCTCGAGCAGCTCCGGCGTTCAATCGGTTTTGTCCAGCAGGAAACTTTTTTATTTAGCAATACCCTGGCCGATAATATCGTATTCGGGGTCAAAGAAATCGATGCATCATTTAATGGGTTACCCGAAAATGGATCTGAGATAAAGTCGATCTCCAGCGGTCAAATATCGGTCGAGAAAGCTGCCGCCATTGCCGGATTAACGGAAGATATAAGGGGATTCCCAAACGGGTACAAACAGCTCGTAGGCGAACGCGGAATTACCCTCTCAGGGGGGCAGAAACAACGCACTGCGATAGCCCGGGCGGTAATGCGAAATCCGCGGATCCTGATATTGGACGATGCGCTTTCGGCGGTAGATACGCTAACCGAAGAACAAATACTCCATGGCCTTCGTGATGTCCGGACAGACCGGACTACATTGATCGTCTCTCACCGGATTTCGACGATAAAGGATGCCGACCTGATCTGTGTCATGCAGAAGGGTGAGATTATCGAACGGGGCACCCATGACGAACTGCTCACAATAAATGGCGAATATGCAGATCTTTACGAAAGACAACTCCTGGAGGAAGAAATTGAGGCAACGGACTGAATATGAACGAGCAAAATGACGAACTCGCCCCTGAGCAATTTTATAAAAATCTGTTGATAATCTGGATCGCTCTTTTCTTATCGCAGTTTTTGTTTTTGCTCGTGATATATGTCGCGGAACCTGCGCTTTTTGATTTTGATTTTACCAAACCCGTCCTCGACCAGAACTCGTTGATTATCTTTATTTTTGCCGGTGCCGCATTTTTAAACCTCGCGCTTTCCCTTTTTTTTCGGAAGAAATTTATCGATCAGGCGATAAGCGATCAAAACGTCTTTCTGCTTCAGACAGCCTTGATCGTCGGATGCGCGCTTTCGGAAACCGTAAGCCTGTTTGGAATGATGCTGGCGTTTATCGCTTCATATCAATACTTTTTCGCGTGGGTAATCCTGGGCACGGTAGGAATGATATTTCATTTTCCCCTTCGAAAAAACGTAATGGATGCAAGTTTAGGACGTGTAAAGCGAAACTTGAAGTAATCGTGCACCGTTGGATCAAGCCTAAATACCAGACACTTATCCCTGAAAGTATCGGCATATCCTATTCAGCCGATTAATCACCCCGGACAGCCCTACTTCACACTGGTCTCGGCACTAAATATCGGTCTTCAAAAATCAAGGTAAATTCACTTCCAATAGTTCGACCGGCGCACGTTAAGGCTTGCGGGCGCCTCTTCTTTTCTCTACCATAAACAACTTATGCTCAAACGGTGGATGCACAAGCGGGAACGATACTTTGCGATGCTAAATGATAATCGGATCGTTCGGCCGTTTGAATGGGGCACCGAGTTTGTAGAAGCCGAGTTGAACGGCAGTGATCCTAAAGAATTTTTTCACGCCCACGCGAAGTCGGTTATCGCAAACAGCGATCAGTATTTTGATGTTCCCGAAATCACCGATTTCCACTTTGATGAGTCCGACAATAATTTGACCTGGACCGGCCCGATCAAGACCATCTCGGAAGAGAACAACACATCCCGCGCGAGGCTCTTTCGTCATCCAGGCGACAAAAAGGCAGCGGTCGTCGTACTTCCGCATTGGAATGCGCAGGCCGGAAGTTATTTTGACCTTTGCCGGTACTTCAACCGCTTTGGCGTTACGTCACTTCGACTCACCCTGCCTTATCACGAGGAACGCATGCCGCCGGACCTTGAACGCGCGGACCACCTGGTTTCGCCAAACGTAGGCCGGACCATCGAATCGATCCGGCAGGCGGTTTTGGATACAAAAGCCGCCGTACGGTGGTTAAAACAAGAAGGTTATGAACGGGTCGGTTTGGTCGGAACGAGTATCGGTTCGTGTGTCGCCTTCCTGGCTTTCACTCACGATCGGGCGGTTGATGCCACGGTCTTTAACCACGTCTCGGGATATGTGGCCGATGTCGCGTGGAGGGGGCTTTCGACCTATCACGTTAAACAAGGCCTCGAAGGAGAGATTTCCCTTGACGAACTGCGACGGTGCTGGCTGCCTGTTTCCCCGATGGCCTATATCGAGAAGCTGGCAACACTCCCCGAAAGACCGCAGCGATATATCTATACGCTTTATGATTTGAGCTTTCCGATCGACCTGACCCGCGACACGATGAGGGCGCTCACTAAAAACTCCATTAAACACGACGAGGTTTCGATACCCTGCGGCCATTACACTCTCGGCGAAAAACCCTGGGTTTATCTCGACGGCTACAAGATTATCTCCTTTTTGCGAAAACACCTTCGATGATCGACGCTATATTTCGAGAATACGACATCCGCGGAATCGTCGGTGAACAGCTGACGGACAAAGCGGTTTCATTAGTCGCGCGATCGGCCGGAACGTATTTTGTAAATAACGGCGCACGTAATATCGCCGTCGGTTTCGATGCACGCGAATCATCGCCCCGTTTTTCTAAAATCCTGACCGAGGGGTTAACCGCGACCGGATGCAATGTAGTTTTGATCGGCCGGGTTCCGACTCCGGTTTTGTACCACACGGTCTATACGCGGAATGTAGACGGCGGCGTAATGATAACCGGTTCGCACAATCCCGCCGATCACAACGGATTCAAAATTTGCATCGGAAAACAGACCCTATACGGGCCCCAAATTCAAGATCTGAAACGGATTGCGCAATCGGGTGAATTTGCTCTGGGATCAGGATCGATCGAGACAATTTCGGTACTTGACGCATATACGGAAGATATTCTGTCCAATATCACGCCACTTGCCCGACCGGTTAAAGTTGTCGTCGATGCCGGCAACGGGATGGGCGGCATCACCTCCGTCCCGGTTTACCGGTCGCTTGGGGCCGATGTCATTGAACTCTTCACGAATCCCGATTCTTCATTTCCAAATCACGCTCCCGATCCGGCGGTGCCGGAGAACCTGAAAGATGCGGTCAATGCGGTCCTCGAGCATAAAGCGGATTTGGGAATCGCATTTGACGGCGACGCCGATCGAATTACCGTGATTGATGACCGGGGACGCATGATTTGGGGCGACGAATTGACTACCCTATTCTGCCGCGAACTGCTGGCAAAACATCCCGGTTCGACCGTAATCGGAGAGGTGAAATGTTCGCAGACCCTTTTTGACGAGATCAAGCGTTTGGGCGGGACGGCGGTCATTTCAAAGGCCGGACACTCAATCGTCAAAGCAAAAATGGCGGAAACCGGTGCGCTTCTCGCGGGCGAGATGAGCGGGCATATTTTCTTCGCTGATAAATACTATGGATTTGATGATGCCTGTTATGCAGGCGCGCGGGTTTTGGATATATTGGCGCGATCGGGAAAGCCGCTTTCGGAGCTCCTTTCCGGGATTCCGACATCATTCTCTACTGCCGAAATTAGACTCCCCTGTGCTGAAGATTCGAAATTCTCAATTGTCGAGAGGGTTGCCGCCGAATTTAAAAAGACAAACGAAGTATCGACCATCGACGGCGCCAGGATAAAATTTGAAAACGGATGGGGCCTCGTCAGGGCATCGAATACTCAGGCAATTCTGGTTTTACGCTTTGAAGCAAACTCGGAAAGCGATCTCGCCGAAATAAAAAAAACGGTTTTTGAGCGTTTGGAAAATCTGATGGTCGTCGTGCGGTAATAAAATCCGGGATTTATCAGTTAGCCCAGTCCTCGCCATAGTTCAGTTTGAGTTTCCTTAAAACCCAAGCCTGTGCAGCATTGACAGCGCTGTCTTTCCATTTCTTGATATTTTTTATGACCGATAATGCCGCCAGCGGCCGGGCCGGATCGCGTTCAACGCGAATGACGGTCGTCAGTGTTTCAATAATCTTTTTATCCTCGTCAAAAAGCCGAAGCTTTACCTTGCTTCCAACTTCCGGAAGCACTTCGACATTGACAAGCGCGCCTGATTCCCCGATATGCTCGGTAACCCCGACAATCGAAATCTTCTTTCCGGTGCGGGAATCGATCCAACTGACCTGCGCTTTCAAATTTGCCGGAATCCGCTTTGGCAGCGGCGATGCCTCAGTTGTTGACCGATAAACCGCATTTCCCATTTCTTACCCTCCGTAACCCGAATATAACAGCACTAACTGTGAGGATTTTGATGTCATTTCTTGTGAAACGGTTGCAATATTCACTAAATCAGAATCCGGCACAGTATATTTAACATATTCTGTTTACGGAATTTATTCCTTTTGAGTTCGCTTCTTCTTCCGAGATATCGAAGAAACAGGAGACTCAAATCACACCGGTTCTGAAAATTACTGATACGAAGAAGATTTCTATGCAGATACCCGCAACTTGAATTCCATTTTTTGCCCGCATTATTGGGAGCCAAATTTGCCTAGGTTTTTTCCGTTTAATAATCGGCAGGTCTTCGACAAACAACAACTTTGCTTCACGGCTGAATAAAAGAAAAATCAACCTTTTTAATTCTCAACAATTAGCAATTTTGCGGCCGTAATTTTGGCGGATTCGCAGCAATTTAGCGGTTTTCTATGTTGCTAGAACGATCCGAAAATCGAAAGAAAAATACGGAATTCGGGATGAACCGGTGGTTGAGATCTTTGCCTGGGTGCTTTCTGAATTAACGATAGTTTATGTCACGTTTATATTGAGTTTCGTAGAATTTATTTCTGGCTAATACGGATTTTTAACTTAATTTTCCCGGCGCCATGAATCAGGTTCGGCAACGGCGATTCACCGGCCCGATTAATTAAACGTTTTTACAAAATAAAAGTTTTCAAATTCTTTGAATAAGGAGCAGGATACGTATGAAGTATTCAATCTACAAAAATATATTCTCAGCGGCGGTATTTTGTCTGCTGATTGGTGTTGGCCAGGTGCTTTCCCAGTCAACCGTTACCGGCGGCATCAGCGGTAGAGTAGTCGACCCACAGGGAGCAATCATCCCAAATGCGACAATAACCGTTACGAACAATGGTACAAACAAAA
>JBFGKW010000020.1:0-36294 GCA_041576495.1 Aridibacter sp.
CGCAATCATCCACAAAAAAAGAAGCATCCCCACCATGCCAAGTTCCGATAGCACCTGAAGATATTCGTTATGCGCCCGTTCCGGCAAAATATCTTCTTCCGTCTCTAGAAGCGGGTTGTCTGGATCACCTATTGAATAACTTTCACGAGCATTTCGATAATCCGAAATATAGTTATCCGCCCCGACTCCGAGAACCGGGTTTGATTTGAAGGATTCAAACGCGAGTCCCCAGTACATAAATCTGACATTGATCGTTTTTTGATTAAATTCTTCTGAATTGGTGAGTCGCTGCAGTGTCGTTGAATTTGGATCCGTTGAAAATGTAATTTGTGACAGAATCGTAACCAGCAAAATCAAACCCAACACGCAAAATGCGCGCAGTTTGAAATGCGACTTACGGTGAATTAAAAAGAGGAAACTAAAGAATATTGTGAGCGTGATGGCCCCAGAAACAAGAATCGTTCGCGAACGGGATAGCATAATAACGGTCCATCCCAAAGCCACGCAAAATGCGGCGAGGTTCCGTCGTGATGAATTCTTGTAGAGCGATACTGCGAGGAACAAAGGAATCAGAGTTAACAACGCCTCGGCATATTTATAGTAGCGAAAGGTGAATACCCTCGTAATTTCTGCGCTTCCAATATATTGGATGACACATGAAGCTCCTAAAATCGAAATAACCGCGCCGCTAATAAAAAGTGAGATCGAAAGCAGCCGTGGATTCGAAGCTATCCGGCGGATTGACAGGAAAAAAACAAGGTAACATGTCCAAAGAAGCGTGTGGTGAACAGCATTTCGGTGTGACGCTGCCCAAATGATCGAAAAGCCGCTCCAGATTACAAACAGGGTAATCGGTAAAAACACAAGCAGAGTCTCTCTACGCCCGAATCGATAAAGTGTGATCCCGTTTGCATTTGAAAAAAGAGCAATCGAAAATGCTAATAAAATAATCAACCCAAGTGATAATTCTTCTTGCCACAAATAACCCAGAATTGATGCTGGTTGTGGGATTGAGGGAATTAACTTGACCAACAAAACAATCGGCCAAATGGTCAGCAGAAAAAAAGGGGAAATGTAATTGACTCGGTTCATTATGCCGAGTTGATCATAGCGGCATTTGATCAAGAAAAAAAGGCAGTAAGAGATTCACTCTTACTGCCTCCCGTTCAGCCCTGCTGAATCGACTGATGAGGTGCTATTGAATTGGCGAACCACCGCTAATCACACCTGTCGCTGCGGCACAGGTCACTGCCGCGGTATTAGCGTAAATGACCCCAAACTGGCTGCCCGCAAAATACCGATCACCTGTACTTCCGGGAGAGGTTGGTGCCGCAGTACTACAATAAACTGCACCACCGGGCGTCGTGGCGGTGAAATTATAACCGCTCTTTGCGCCGCTCGAAAGTGCCGTATCGATCAATCCTGCTGTACCGAGGCCCGCTAGGTCCGTGTAGTTGACGTTCGAGCCAGTAGTGCCAAAATATGTGGCCTGAGCGCTATGGACAGTTCGAAGTGACGAGATCGCACTGGCTTCATTGGCCGCCCGGCGTGAGGCCAGAAGGCTCGGAATTGCGATCGCCGCGATGATCGCGATAATGATTACTACGACTAGCAGTTCTACCAATGAGAACCCTTTTTCATTTGTTTTTTTCATTTTCATTGTACTCCTTAAAATACTTAGCAAAATTGCGTAATGGGGGTATCTGTAAGCACAGGAGGGCAAATTCCGATCATGTTCGACACACTTATACGCTTGAGGTCGCTTAGCGCAACCGGCGTGCCGAAAGCGATCAGTTTCTCGGATGAGCGGCGTAAACTGAGTCAGCGCAACAGTTAATAGTGATCGTGCTCAGGTTGGGCAGCTCGCCGGGCGGGCGCCGGTTCCGTGAAAACTGAGAGATTCTCGCAGTAATAGTGCGAAAAAGTCTTATCTTCGGAGGGTAAACATCCTGCTTGCTGTCCCTGGGACGGTAAGCATCCCTGCTTGCCCGGTTGCGAAGCAATCGAAAACGAATATCGAATCGAATCGTGTAAGAAAACTCGATGATCCCACAACACAATCAGGGATGCTTACCGTTTTAACTGCGGCGAAATGCCAATTTGGATAACCGGAAAGAGATAAGCAGGATGCTTACCCTCCGGGGAGCGTACGGCACGCAGGGGTTGGTTACCCGCCTGTGGTATACTTCGCCTCTCAAAACTCACAATCACCTGTTGGTACGATAAAAATCCCGTATAGCATTCGGGAAAAAACAAGAATTATGTATCCTTACGACCAAGTGGAAAGATGGCATCACCGCCGCCTGCCTCATTTTGAAGGCGGGGAAATGCTTCAATTTGTCTCATTTAGGCTGTTCGATTCAATACCGGCAAAAACGATCGAAAACTGGAAAATCGAGTGGTTAACCCTTGCCGAACATAAAGCGCGACGGGAATTGTGCCGGCGCATAGAAAAATATATCGATCTGGGGCGGGGAAGGGCGTATCTAAAAAATGAGAAAGTCGCGTTGACTGTCGAGAACACCCTATTTTTTTGGTCCGGGAAGAAGTACAAACTCATCGCCTGGGTCATTATGCCGAATCACGTCCACCTGCTGATGCGCCCAAGACCGGGCTATTCTCTGTCGGAAATAATGCACTCGATCAAATCGTATTCGGCGAAAAAAGCAAATCAGGTATTGAAGAGGAAGGGGATCTTCTGGCAGCACGAATCGTTTGACACGTACATCAGGGATTACCGGCATTTTTGTCGTGTCGTCTCGTATATCGAGAATAATCCGGTAAAGGCGAAACTCTGCAAAAACGCTTGGGACTGGAGATTCTCGAGCGCGTATTACAGGAAACTCGGAGGTTGAGTGGGAACGGCAAGCAGGGATGGTTGCGGTAAGGGGGCGAACGGCAAGCAGGGATGCTTACCCTCCTATGAAAGGCAAGCAGGGATGCTTACCCTCCAGGGAGAAGAGGCAAGCAGGGATGGTTGTGTGGTCTGGGGACGGAACGGTAAGCAAGGATGCTTACCCTCCGGGGAAAAAGAGCAAGCAGGGATGGTTGCGTTCGGGGGGAGAAGAGAGGCGAGCAGGGATGGTTACCCGCCGGTTTTTCGGGTTTCTGCGATTTGAGTTTTCACCTTTAGAAGTTCCGTGCAGTCGTTCCAGACCTTTTCGCGGCAGGTGAATAAACCCGGGGAGTGTTCACGGGTCTGCTCGGCGATGGTGATATAGGTCTTGGTCGTGCCGTGGGAGAGTTGGGTCCAGCCGATCCGGTGTCGTTTGCGCCAGACGTAATCGTAGGCTTCGGGTTCGTTTTTGCCCTGCAGATGCTGCGCTTCGTGAAGGAGGACCATCGCCCGTTCAGTGTCATCGATGGTTTTCTCAAAGAAATCGGGGTAAAGCGTGATTATGTAGAAAGGGAAGTTGGTCGCGGCGTAGGCGCTTTCGGCCTGATTGAGACCGTTCAGCCAGTTGTCGGTGCTCCGGAAAAATGTCATCTCGCGGAGGAGAAATGTCTCGCGGTCGAATCCCTTGTTTTCCAGCAAAGCGATAGCGCGGTCGAGTTTACCCCGGTCGTGTTCGGGAAGCGGCACCGATGTCGTGAGAAGCGAAAGATAAAGCAAGGTGACGGAAAGGGTTCCAATTACGAGATAAGTAACGGCAAATTTCAACCCGCGGACGACAAGAGAGGATTCTTCCGCTATTTCGGGGGATGAGTAATTTGAGTTTAAGAATGGGTCCATAGGGAAGAAGAGCGGGGAAATTCCGGGAATGGCAAGTGCCAGTAAACATTGTATAACAGTGTTGATTGAGTATCAATCGGAATTCACGGTGCGTGTACGTGAGGAGGGTGAAGTTAGCAGTAGTCATTCAACCTGCCTGTCGGGCTTCAGCCAGGGATTCTCGATCTCGGGTACTCGTGCCGAAAACCGCACGCAGTAAAGGTGTGTGCGTTCAAATATGTTGGTGGCGCATGATTCGTGAGCTAAAATAAGCGAAACGGGCCCGTTTTATGGGGGTTACACACTTACTCCGTGCGTGTTTCTGCATGTTTGGCGGCGGGCCGTATTTCTGTTAATGGTCAATAGTCGATGATCAATGTTTTCTGGTCAATGGTCAATGCTAACTGCTCAAATAAGATACACGCTCCCTGGCGGTCGCGTTTCTGCCTGGAGCTTTGCCAGTACACTCAGAACTCAAAACTCAGAACTCAAAACTCAGAACTCAAAACTCAGAACTCAAAACTCAGAACTCAAAACTCAAAACTCAGAACTCAAAACTCAGAACTCAGTACTCAGAACTCAGTACTCAGTACTCAGTACTCAGCACTTAGTGCTCAACGTTCATCGGTTGAGCAAGGAATTACGTGCCGCGATAAAGTCTTCGAGAATCACGGCGGCGGCCTCGCTGTCAAGATTTTTTCTGACGGCTTTTTCATCGAGACCGATTTCCCACAAGTTTCCTCTCGCTTGATAGGTCGAAACCCGTTCGTCCTGCAAATAGACCGGAATGTCGAGGGAGAGCGAAAAGTTTCGCGCCAGACGCCTGGCTTCTTCCGACATAGCGCTTTCGCTGCCGTCGGTATTGAGCGGCAAACCCAATATCAGGGCTTTGGCATCAAATCGCTCAACGTAGGAAATAATCTCTTTGAGAAACGATTTCCAGCCTTTTCTTTTGACAGTTTCGACCCGGCGAACGGTAAATTGCAGTTCGTCGCTGACGGCGATACCGACCTTTTTGGTTCCCAGGTCGAGGGCGATCAGGCGGCCGCCGGTCGGAGCGCCGGCGATATCTGTAAAATCGGCTTGATTGGTATTCTTTTTATGTTGCACGTTGTTTTACGATAATGGATAATGAAGCGGAATTAATTATCCGTCAATACTTGGCCATTAACAAATTTAATCCTGAGGAATTATAAATGACATACCGCGGTAAGTTTTTCATCGCAATACTTTCTGCATCGATCACCTTCTACGCATTTTTCGGCGTTATGATGGGTTGGTTTGATGCGCGCGCACAGCAGCCGATAAATGATCCGGGGGCGCAAATACGGATCTTTGAAAGCGTCCTCCAGCATATCCAGAACGATTATGTCGATGAACCGAACCTCGAAAAGGTCCGGACCGGCGCCCTCCGGGGATTAGCCTACGGACTCGATCCTTATTCATCTTATCTGACCGCCGAACAGGTCGAAACGTTTAAGCCCGGCTCAAACCCAAATCCAAAAGGAATCGGCGCCGAGTTTTCCCAGTTTTCTTCATACCTCTATGTGGTATCGGTAATCGAGGGGTCGCCGGCGGGAAAGGCGGGACTCGAGGCGGGAGATGTGGTGGAGTATATCGAGTCGAAGGCGACGCGTGACATTTCTCTTTATGACGCCCTACAGATGATCGGCGGCCCGTCGGGCTCAACGGTTAAGCTGCGGGTCATCAGAACCGGCGAAAAACCCCAGACGATTTCCATCGTTCGCGGCGACTATAAGATTCCCCCGGCCTCAGGCGAAATCAAAACCGGCGGCATTGGTGTGGTCAAGGTTCACAGCCTTCAGCGAGGACAGGCTGAAACGGCCCGGAGCCAGATAAAGGGCCTGGCCGGCCGCGGAGTTAAAAAGATCGTCCTAGATTTACGCAATGTCGCGGGCGGAGAGATTGAAGAAGGCATTTCGCTGGCCAACGCGTTTTTTAGGGACGGCGACCTGGCAAAGGTGATCGGACGAGAAAACAAGGTCGTCAAAACATATTCGGCCGATCCGGCGAAGTTTTTGTTTGACGGTGATCTGGCGGTTTTGATCGATTTCGGATCTGCGGGCGCATCGGAAGTCGTCGCTTCAGCGGTTCTCGAAAGAAAACGCGGGGAAGTGGTCGGCGAGCGGACGTTTGGCGCCGGCGCGGCTCAGGAACTGTTCAAACTGAGGGGCGGTGACGGACTTCTTCTGACTACGACCAAATGGGCCTCGGTCAGCGGCAAGCCGTTTATGGCCGCCAAGAGAACGGATTCCGGGCTCAAGCCGTCGGTCGAAGTAAAACAGCCCGATACGCCCGAGCCGCTTGACGTCGAGGAACTGATTGATCCTCAGGATGAGGAAGAAGAACCGTCGCAGGTTGAACCGGAAGAACCGGCTCCCGTCAAAAAACCGAAACGCGGCAGCCCGGATGAGGATCTTCAGCTTAAAAAAGCGATCGAAATACTGCAGGGGAAATCGAAGGCCGCCAAAGTCTGACAACACCGCAGAATTCTTTTGATATAGGCTGGACAAGCGGCTTTGTTCAGCTTATTTTTTGTCAAATGTTTGTGCTAGAATCAAACTTCGGAGGTATCCGCAAAACGGCCGCGGGATTTCAGATTTCAAACCCCAGTAATTAAAAATTGAAGTGAATTATAGATGTTGCGCAGTAATCCAATAAATCAATCCGTTCGTTGTATTCTCAAACCGATATTCAGTCTCTTTCTGGTGACCTCATTTTCGGCATCTCTTTTCGGCCAGTCAACCGAGCAGTTCAATCCAACCCCGATCACCGAAAATCAAATCGAAGGGCGGATAAAGGCTCGGGATATAGGCGATTCGCGATTGACAACCTATTATTTTTCGTTCAACGCGAGCCGCGGCGATATCTTTGTCAACGTGGTAGCCAGTAATTTTAACGGCGATATTGATATTTTTTCGCTCGAGGGGATGCAGCCGCGGACAAAGATCACAATTTATGCGGATTCAAGCGTCAGCGAAACCGGGCGCGTGATCTATATGCGGAAACCCGAAAAGATGCTTTTGCGAATTCAGGGACGTCCGCCGAATGACGATCCGGCCAGCTATCAGATTAAATTTGCGGGGAGTTTTAAGCCGCTTGAGCGCATCGCCTCTAATGAGGATCCCGCACTCCCGGAAATTGAAGCTCGAAACCGCGGCCCGGTCCGCGTCAACTCGGTTGGCACCATCATCGAGGATCCGGAAGCCGCAGTGTCCGAAAACAAACAGCCGGCCGTTGCCACATCCGGCGCCGACGCTTCTCAAAATACCGACGCCCTGCCGGTTGCCGCGATTGATCCGGCGACCGATCCCGAGGACGCCGTAAGTTCGGATATTCCCTCTACATTTGACCCGCGAAAAAAGGCAGAAGCCGTGAAGCTGGAACCCTTGAGCCGGACCCGTCCGGTCGTTATTTTCGACGACCCTTTTGGAGAGCCAAAGCCCAAGCCGGACGATGAAACGGGGGAAATTACGGTTCAGGTCAAGAAAAATGCGACCCAAACTTCGGCGGTGGTAGTCATCGAACGCGTCCCCGAAGAGGAACGCGGTAAAATGGATCCTGCCAAAGAAGCGGAACTAAAGGCGGCCGCGCTGGCAAAGATAAGTTTGGTTATCACGCTTAAAAACGGAAAAGAATTTAAAAAGCGGATGAGCAAGGTTTCGAGCTTTAACGTTTTCGACGGGGTCTTAAAGGTGGTCGAGATCGACGGGGAAGTCACCCGGTTTTCGATACTCGACGTCGCTAAGATCACGATCGATTGAAAATTCAGCTCCCGCCGTATTTGCCCGCGCACTAGTCTTAATCCCGGCCTAATTTCCTACGCATAGCTATGAAGCCCCGGCAGCAGGTAACTTACTCCGAGATAAGTGAAAATCACCAGCAAAAACCCGATTATCGCAAAATAAGCCGAGCTACGGCCGGACCACCCCCGCGAAATTCTGGTATGCAGGAATGCCGCATAGGTCAGCCAGGCGATCAGCGCTCCCGTTTCTTTTGAATCGAACCCCCACGGACGGCCCCAGGATTCGTTTGCCCAGATCGCCCCGGTGATCAAAAGCATCGCCAGTCCGGCAAATGCCAGGCAGGCGGTCTTGTACATCAAATGATCGAGCGATTCGAGCGAGGGCAGCCGCTCGCGGAGTTCTTCGGTCCGGAAGCCGAACAAGATCACAAAAAAGGTGCCGGCAAGGGCGGTGATCAACCCGGCGAGTTCGACCGGGTTTGTCTTGAGATCCAAAAACACCTTGTCGCCGGCCGAATTCAGAAATTCGCGGCCGGTTCGATCAAACTCCGCATTCGGAATCGCCGCAAACTGCTTGGCGGAGAGGTTTCGGCGGGACAATATTTCTTTTCCTACTACCGCGTACTGGCTGGAATCGTTTGAGATCTGTTCCATTAAGCCGGCAGGAACATTTTCAGAATATTTCACTCCGCCGACGAGCGCCGTAATCGCCGCGATCTGGGCGACCAGCGAGAGCTTTAATAAAACGGTACCGACCGTTTTTCCCGCATTGTTGTTTTGGTACAGATACAACATAAATGCGACGATGACGCCCACCAGAAGCAGACCCGTTATTATTAACAGCGGCGCCACATAGGGAAGCTGATATCTGAAAAACGCCGAAAACGGCTTGCCGCCGTCCGGATTTGGAATAAACATCCCGACCCGATAAACAAATTCGGTGAAAACGGAGAATTTACTGACCGAAGCGATCACGCCCAGCGTAAAAATGCTGGACCAGATCGCCATCGCCTCGGGTTTCACCTTGTCTTTCAGCAGATAAAGAACCGCGACCGCGAAGCAGACCAACGTCACGCCGTAGCTCAAAGAAGCGACCCCGACGTGGATCGGACGCCAATAGGAATCGAGCACCGGCGGGAGGTCGACAAATTCGCTGCCGATAAACCGGGCGAGGGTCAGAATCAAGGCGGCGAGCGGAAGCGTAAATGCAGACAAAACCTGAAAATTTTTCCTGCTGGCATAAAAAAGCGTGACCAGGCCGGCGCCGAACGCAAATGCCAGGCTCAGGTCGTATAAATTGGCAAACGGAATATAGCGAAACATCCAGGGTGTCTCGGGATTTCCGGCGGCACGGAGCATCGCGATCTCACGGTCGTACGCCGCTACCCAACGGACGAGCCAGCTCGCGAAGTTGAAAAACACTCCGATCGTTGCCGCCCAGATTCCGATTTTATTTGCCATTCCCGACGGGGCATAAAGGTTCGTCAGCTGAAACAAAGCGGCCATCAGGTACGAGGCCAGCGCAATCATCATCAGGGCTTCATCGCTAATAAATCCCGGGCCGATCTGAAGCCTGAGCAAAAGCATCAGCAATCCTCCTGCCAGAGCGACCATAACGGGAAGATATTTTATCCAAACTGTCTCCGTTTCATACTCGTTAAATTCAGTTTCTTTAGTAATTTCCGACATATTACCTCACATCACTTCTAGTTATTTGAATTGCTTTCCGGCGCGTCCTTTTTGATGTCCTCGACGATTCTTGAAAACCGCTCCTCAAACGCCAGGTGATTCCGGTTGACATGTCCCCCGATGACGATCTCAACGGTGTCTTCCCGGTCGGTTTTTCCGATCATCGCCCAAACGCGGCGGTGGGATATGAAAAATACAAAGATAAGCGCCCCGATCAGCCCGATTCCGCCGAAATACCAAGCGATAAATGCTCCATTGTACGGGTCATATTTGATCGACAGGACATGCGCCATTGGAGTTTTCTCAAATTCTTTAAGTTTCCATTTGTAGCCGGCTTTTGGCGCGCCGACCGGCATATTTTCGCCGACATTCCCGGCAAAAGCAAAAACACGGGTCTTTTCGCCGCCTTTCGGGGTTACCTGGAGTACCGCAACCGGGTTGTTGTATTCACCCGAGCGGGTATCGGGCTCACCTTTTTCATTAAAGGTGAAATCCGGAAGGAAAGCCTCATACTCGATCAATGTCCCGTCATCCAGACTGGTCTTTCCGTTGCGGGTCAACTCAATCGTTTTGGCGGTCAGCCCCCCATCTTCCGGTTCAAGTTCGATCTTCATCGTCCGGGCGTTTCCGATCGGGATAGTCTGGGCCTGAAAGAGACGGTATCCGCGGTAACTAAAAGGCTTATTAAGGCTGACATCGGCGACGGTCCGGCCATACTGAGGGTCGTCAATCTGAATTTGAGTACGCCAGTCGAGCGTGTTGAAAGTCTCGATCGAACCGCCCGGGTCGATAAGTTTCTGCTGGATATCGGTGCAGGTAATCGTAAAGGGCAGTGCAATCGAATACCGGGGACGTTCGTCAAGCACGTACTCGATCTTTTCGATCTCATTGGTTACCTGTCCCGGCATCAGGTTGATATCGGCGTCAAAACCAGTTTGAAGAGCGACAAAGTGCCCGAGAAAGAGCGTCAGCAACGACACGTGGACGATGTAGGCTCCAAGACGATTCCATTTACCCGATTGTCCGAACACGATCAAGTCCCCATTATTCTCGGTGATTACCGATTTTAAGCCGTGCTTCTTAAAAACCGAAGCGACCTCGTCGGCGGCTTGTTGTCCGGAACCGGCGGAATGCCGAACCAACGCGTTCTGTTTCTGACCCAGAAGCCATTTGCGCGTGGCGGTTAGTTTTGGACGGCTGATATAACTAAAGGCAGAAGGAAAACGATCGATAGAGGCCAGTACGATATTCAGCGACAGGGTCAGGAGCAGCAGGCTGAAATACCAGCTGTAATAGACATCAAACAGACCGAGACCACCGTAAACCGTCTTTTCGGCCGGAGTGAGCGAAGCATAGTAGGCATCAAATCCCTCCACGTTTTGCTGAATTATCAGCATCCCGAGAAGTGACAAAAATACCAGGATGCAGAGCATCACGACACCGAATTTTACCGAGCTCAGAAAATCCAAAACCCGGTTGATCGGAGGCGATTTACGATCTGCCGCCGCGTCGGGACCAGCCCCCCGTTTTACTGCTTCTTCCACCGATGACATTTAGTGCAAACTGACCAAGACTTTTCCAAAAAAATATTATTAGGACGTGACAAAATGATATCTCAGCCATTAGAATTTGTCATCTCTCGTAAATTTGATTCGCTGTCACAAAATAGAAGTTCGATTCCGCCTCCGGAGTTTGGAAAATTGAGACGGTCAAGTTATTCTTGCAAAAAACGTTGATACAATTTTGAAATTTGATGGAAACGATCACCGCAGAATTGCAAAAAACAGAAGTCATCGGCAGCCGGGAAAAGCTGGCCGCTTATTTTGAACTTACCAAGCCGAGAATAGCTTTTATGCTTGTTCTCACCGCTGCGGCAGGGTTTTACCTGGGCGGCGGAGCAGGCTTTGACCCGGCGCTTTTTGTTCATTCGATGATCGCCATTGCGCTGTTGGCATTCGGCGTGGCGACGCTCAATCAATACATCGAACGAGATGTCGATATGCTTATGGAACGGACCGCCAACCGGCCGCTTCCGAGCGGACGGCTGGCGCCGGTGGAGGCTTTGATTTTTGGTACCGTCCTTTGCCTGACGGCCGAGATTTATTTCTATGCTGCGGTAAATACTTTAACGGCAATCCTCGGACTTTCGGTGATTATCGGTTACGTTTTTCTCTATACGCCGCTTAAAACGCGGACCACCGCCTCGACCGCGATCGGCGCGATTCCCGGCGCGATGCCCCCGTTAATGGGGTGGACCGCGGCCTCGAATGAAATAACGCTCGGTGCCTGGGGTTTATTTCTGATGCTGTTTTTGTGGCAGTTTCCGCATTTTCTGGCGATTGCCACGATGTATAAGGAACAATACGCAAAAGCCGGGATCAAGATGCTTCCGGTGGTTGATAAAGACGGGAAATTTACCGCCCTCCAGATAATCGTTTTTACCATTCTGCTGATCCCCGTCAGTCTTGCGCCTTTCTTCATCGGGATATCCGGCATCTATTATCTGATCGGGGCAACGCTCCTCGGCGGTTGGCTTTTTTATGTCAGTGTTCAAACCGCGAGGGCCAAATCAAAGGAAACCTCACGCAGGCTGCTCTTGACGTCTGTCTTATATCTGCCCGTTATCTACGCGTTGATGGTTTTTAATCATTAGTTTTATGGAAATTGGAACCGCTGAGCCGATCGAAGAATCACAGGAACGGGTACTCAAAAGAAAACCGGGCCGGCACCAGGGCCGCCGAAAATCGGGCGGCGGAAGCGGCGGCGGTGATAACGGCGACAATAACGGCGGCGGCAACGGCAGCGAAAAACCCCCGGAACACGGCGATACCGATGATTTACAAACCGAAGCTCCCGAAAAATCCCGTATTCTGATGTGGTTTTTGCTCGTCGTCGTGATGATGACTTTTGGCGGTTTGATCAGCGCGTATATCGTGATATCGACAAATAATGCGCTTGAATGGAAACCATTCGCCCTCCCGGTCCAGGTATGGATCAGCACGATTATTATTCTCGCCAGCAGTTTTACATACAACTTTGCAAAGAGTTCGCTGAACGGAGACCGGATTGGCCGTGCGAAACGGTGGTTTGTAATTACAACCGCCCTCGGCGCCGCATTCATTTCGTCGCAGATCCTTGCCTGGCTCGAACTCGTCGGCCGGGGGTTTTATATGAAAGGGAATCCGTACGCCGGGTTCTTTTATATTCTGACCGCAATTCACGCGGTTCACGTTTTGGGCGGTATAATAGCGCTCGGCTACGTCCTTCTCAGGACGTGGAACACGACGTCACGTACTGTAAATAAAAGAAAGCGGAAGGCCGAAGCCCAGGCGATCGGGTGGTATTGGCATACTATGGACGGACTCTGGCTGGTTCTCTTGTTTCTTCTGGGATTTTGGAAATAGCGGATGGACGGTAACGCCGATAATCTGTTTGAGAACAGGTCGAAACTCGTGATAAACGCGATCTCGGTATTGGTTCCGGCACTGGTAATCGGTTTGCTCGCCTTTCCCGACAAAGTCGACCTTGGCGGATGGACCAAGAGTCTGCCGCATGCAATTGGCCTCATAAATAGTGTAACGACGGTTGTATTGCTGTCTGGCTTCTTTTTTATCAAGCGGAAATATATAACTCTCCACCGGATAGCTATGACGATTGCGTTTTCTTTGGGAATCGTGTTCTTGGTTTGCTACGTCACCTATCACATCTCCAATCCGTCAAATAAATTTAGCGGCGAAGGCATCATCCGGTATCTTTATCTGCTGATTCTTCTGAGCCACATTCTTTTCTCTCTGGTCGTCCTCCCGCTCGTCCTGCGGGCAATGTTTTACGCAGTTACGCAGCAATTTAAAAAACATAAATCGGTCGTCAGATATGCCTATCCAATCTGGCTTTACGTATCTGTCACGGGCGTAATAGTTTACGTCCTGCTCAACCAGATCTATCCGGCGAAATGAATTCGGGAAATAGGCTTGCCTAATTTTTTGTTCAGGTGTATATTTTTAATGTTGAAAATTTGCCGCCTAAGGGGGTTTCTTTGACAAGAAACTTTCGCGGGGGACCCATTTTTCCTAGATGAGAGGAATCGGGGCGAAGCATTTAATTAATGCAGGGAAACTTCTTCATCCCCAGCCCGACAGCTAACCTCGTAGGCGTGGCGAAGGAGAAACGAGAAACCTTGCCGTAACAAGCACGATTTTGAGTTCTTTGTGCCTCTATTTTTTCAACAAGTCATGTAGACTTTCCAGTCTTCTCAAAGCAAAAGTTCCGAAATCTATCAAGATTTCGGAACTTTGGTTTTAAACCGAAAAAATACTATCGGGATATTGAGCGCGGCGTCGCGGTAATCACCGCCAGCGGGATTTTTGAATCCTTGTCAAACCGGGTCGCGGTGGGCGCGGCATCGAGCTTAAACTCAAAGGATTGTTCGCGTTTATCGACCAGTATCTTTTCGATTCTGCTTTTTCCGGCCGCCTCAATTTCAACTTCCAACGGGAGAATAAATGCGCCCGGAGTGTCTTTATCCGCCTTATGGGTCTGCGCCACATTGAGCACCAGAGTTTTTGTGGCCGGACTGTATTTCCGGGCGATCTTCAACGTCGGGTATCCTTCGGCGTAAACCCATTGTTTGAAAAACCAGTCTAAGTCCCGGCCCGAGGTTTCCTCGAACACTTTTTGAAGATCGCTGGTTTCGACGTTGGCAAACTTGAAACGGTTCAGGTAAAGGTTTATCGACTCCCAGAAGGCTTCTTCGCCGATTTCCTCTCTCAACATATGGATTACCGCACTTCCTTTCTGGTAAGTGATCGGATCGAACATCGTATCGTCGTTGTTGGGATCGGCGGTTTGGTTAAACAATCCGTGCTGGCGGTTTACCGATCCGGAAGCGTACGCAAAATATTCTGCGGAGTCATCGCGTATTTTTCGAATGTAGTCTTTCCGTCCATACATTTTTTCCCGGTAAGCCGCTTCCATAAACGTCGCAAAACTTTCGTTCAGCCATAGTTCGGCCCAATTACGGCACGTTACGAGATTGCCAAACCAGGAATGTGCTAGTTCGTGTGAAACAAGATTTTCGACGAGCGGCTGGCCGAAACTATATCGGGCCATCATAATTTCCGTATCCGCCATTGTCGTGGCAGTTATATTCTCCATCCCTCCAAACTGGAAACCGGCGACCAGCGTCTGGTCGTATTTGTTGTACGGGTATTCGACCCCGGTCAATTCCTCGAAGATACGAAACATTTCCTTGGTCTTGCCGAATGCTTTCGGAACGATCGACTTTTGCCCCGGATAGATATAAAACCCGAGTGGGATTCCCCGGTAATTATCGGTAATCTTTTCATATCTACCCACTACAAATGAGGTCAAATAAAGCGAATGGGCGACGGGCATACGATAATGAAACGTCGTTGTTCCGTTTGGGTTATCAATCTTGCTCACCAATTCCCCGTTTCCAATTACGGTTTCGCCCCTTCGAACCGTGATGATTTTTTCGGTTGTGGCCTTGTCATCCGGAAAATCAAACGACGGCAGCCAGTGGTGCGTTTCTTCGGATTCTCCCTGGGTCCAGATTTGAGCAGATCTGACTATTTTGCCCTTTTCGCGCAGCGCGTCGACAAAATAGATGCCCTTTTTCGGTACGGCTGAATATTTCAATGTAATCGAGATTAACTCTTCCGGATCATAGGGTTTGTCGAGTGTTATCACAACCTGCTTCCGATCGGTTCGAAATTCAAGCTTTTGATCGGTGGTTTCATCCGTTATCGACGAAAACTTGATGTTTGCCGCGTCGAGGGAAAGCGTCCGAAAGTCTTTTTCGAGCGGGCTTAAACGGATCGTCGCCTCGCCGTAAACGGTCTTTTTTGCACGATCAAAGCTGAGACGCATTATGTAATGCCGGACATCGAACGTTCGTTTCCGGTTAAATGACTTATTTTCGCCGTTGACCGGCGCCGTAAAAAAGAATGTCAGCGCCAGTAGTGTTGTTACAAATATTTTCATTATGTTCTTTAGTCAGGGAGCAAAAACAGAATCGTCATTATCACATATTTGACGCAAATATTGCGATCCGGGTGGGAAGAAATCTCTTTTGTCCGTGATTTTGGTTTTGGGTTATGATGGGTGTTAAATACGATTCGATATCAGACAAAGTTAGAAATCAATTTTATGAGAAAACAGATTCTATTGTTTTGTATGCTCTGCCTTTCGGCGGTTCACTCTTTTTCGCAAGCTCCCGAACCTACGCCAGCTCTTTATTCCGACGAAACGCTTGAGAACATGGAGCGGATTCATACGGCGGCGTTAGGCAGCGATTACGCTTATAAACAAACGGCATTTATGACCAATAACATCGGGCCCCGGTTGACCGGTTCTCCGCAAGCCGCGAGGGCGATCGAATGGGTCTCGAACGAGATGAAGTCCCTGGGGCTAGATGTCCGGCTCCAGGAACTAACCGTTCCTCACTGGGTGCGCGGAACGGAAACCGGCGAGTTGACGCAATTTCCGGGCATGGCGCCGGGTACGACTCAGAAGATAGTCTTGACGGCGCTCGGCGGAAGCGTAGCGACGGCTGAAAGCGGGTTGATTTCAAAGGTGTTGGTTGTCGGGAGTTTTGAAGAGCTCAATCGTCTTGGCCGCGAAAAAGTAGAAGGGAAAATCGTTCTCTTCAATTATAAATTTGATCAGGAAATGGCGCGAATTGGCTTCGGCGGAAATGCATACGGTATGGCCTCGCGGTATCGCACCGGCGCGGCATCGGCGGCGGGCGCTCTGGGAGCGGCGGCGGCATTGGTACGTTCGGCGGGCGGCTCTCAAAATCGTTTGGCGCATACCGGCGGCATGCGTTATTCCGACGGCATTGAAAAAATTCCCACCGCGGCTGTTTCGTACGAAGATGCAGAGACAATGGCCTATCTTGCCGAAATGGGGGAGGTTTGGATGAAACTTGTCCTGACCCCCAAAACACTTCCGGACACGACGAGTTACAACGTCATCGCGGATCTCAGGGGTTCTGAAAAACCGGAAGAAATTGTGGTCGTTTCGGGACATCTGGATTCCTGGGATCTGGGAACCGGCGCGCTCGATGACGCCGCCGGCGTTGCCAATGCGATGCTCGTCCCCTATTTGCTGAAGCAGCTCAATTTACAGCCAAAGCGAACTATCCGTTTCGTAGCGTTTATGAATGAGGAGAACGGCTTTGTCGGGGCGACTACCTATGCCCGGGAGGCCGACATCCCTAATCATTTTGCCGCCATTGAAAGCGATCTCGGCGCGGGTCATCCGATCGGGTTTATATTTGCCGGAAATCGGGAGGCACTGCCGTTTTTTGTACCGATTTCAAATATACTGAGCCGGCAGGGCGCCGCTCAGGTCGATCACCGGCAAAATGCGAGTTCGGATATAAGCACACTGACCGCGAAAGGTGTTCCGTCGTTTGGGCCCTGGTTTGATACCCGAACCTATTTTAATTATCACCATACGGCAGCGGATACGTTTGATAAGGTTGATCCGTCGGAGCTTAAGAAAAACGGAGCTGTGATGGCGGTCCTCGCATATGGGCTGGCTAATCTCGAACAGGCGCTGCCGAGGCAAAATTGAGTTCTTAATCGCTTCGGTTGATTAGCCGGACGATAGGTGCAAAAATCTCTTGGATTGAAAAAACCGGCACTCAGTATTTTGTTACGCGGTATTTCTCATTGTTATGGAAAAACGACCTCCGCCATATTTTCCCCAGACTTCGCTTTCACCGAGCGATGAAAACCGATATCGGAAGTTCAAAATTATCGTCGGGTTTTTGATCCTCGGCCTGATAATCATTCTGGCCGGTATCGGGTTTGGAGTCTATTACCTGATCGCCTGGATGGCGTCATAAGAAAACCGCCTCCTAAATTCCATTGGAATCAGAAGGCGGCTATTTTTGCGACCAATCCGGCTATCGCTATTCTCTCAGGCCGGGGTCGGCATTCGCTCTCGCACCGCGCAGCGCAAGCTGTTTTGCCTGCGGCAACAGTTCAATCGCACGTTTTAACTGGACATCATAATCATTGAAAACCTGCGGTGCCGTCCGCGATCCGAATGCCGCCGTCACCAGTTCGGTTCGTAAAACCCGCTGTATAAACTCCTTCTCACCGTCCAAATGGCTTGCCTTGATCCCGTATTTTGTGACGGCGAAGTTCCGGAATGCCTGATACACCTTTGCATCGATCGGAAAGTCGGTGTCTTTGAGATCGTGTTTATAGGTGATCGAACGGTCAGCCCGGTGGGATTCCAAACCCGCCACTTTTCCATAAGCGACATTCAATGCAAAAGCAAAAATCGGATCGGTCAGCTTTCGTTGGAAACGGTTTCGCGCGGCAGAGATCGTTGACGGTTTGATTGAAACGTCGGGTTGAATCCCGCCGCCTCCATATACGACACGGCCGGAATCGGTGCGCCTTTCGTCGCCTTTCGGCACCTTGTTTTTCTCCGTTTCTTCGAGCGAACCGCCGTTAGTGTAATAGCTGTAAAGATTGCCATCTGAATAATCGCGTTGAATCAGTCTGCCTGACGGAGTTTCATACTTGGCAATCGTCAATAAAAGCATCGAGCCATATTCAAGCGGAAACGGGTTTTGGACCAGGCCCTTTCCGAAGGTATTTTCGCCAACGATCAGAGCGCGGTCGTGATCCTGAAGCGCCCCGGCAAGGATTTCGGAGGCGGATGCGGTGCTTCCGTTGACGACTACGACGAGCGGGGTATCATCCGGATTCGAGTTGTCAGCCGGATAGCTTCGTTCGGCCCCTTTCAGCCTGCCTTTCTGCGTAAAGATCGTTTGCCCGTCGCGAAGGAACGTATTGGCGACATAATATGCCTGGTTGACCAAGCCCCCGCCGTTATAACGCAAATCGATTATCAGATTGCGCATCCCGCGGGCCTTCAGTTTTCTCATCGCCTGCCGGAATTCGTCATAAGTTGTGCGGTTAAAGCCGCCCGTCATAGCGATGTACCCGATACCCGGCCTGATCAGATATGCCTCCTGGATCGACGGCGTTGATACCGCGTCCCGGACGATCTCGATAGTTTCGCGTTTCCCGGTTCCAAATCTCTCAATCACGATTTTCGCAATCGTTCCGCGGGGCCCTCGAAGCCGGTCGCGCACAAAGGGAAATGACTTTCCCAGTGCGGATACGCCGTTGACCTCGACAATCTTGTCGCCATATCGGAGCCCCGCCCGATTAGCCGGCGCCCCGTCAAACGTTGCCTTGATATAAGTCGCGATTACCTTACCGTCTTTATCCCTGAGATCGTTAATCGTCGCACCGATCCCAAAATATCTCGAACTCTGGTTGGTCCGGAACTCTTCGAATTCTTTTGCGTCAAAGTAGTTTGAATGCGGATCCAGCGTGTGGAGCATCGAGTCGATTGCCGTCTTGAAGAGACCGTTGTAATTCAGATCGCTGCCCGAGAAATGGTGGTCCTGGATCAGAGTCAGGGCTTCCGCCAGATCGCTTTCAATTTTCTCGATGGTGACGGGGTTGCCGGAGTTTTGGCTTGTAACGGAAGTGTCCGCACGTTCATTCTTGGCCGTCGATACAGGGCTTGATTGCGAAAATGCGGTTGTGTAAAAAAGAATCGAAAGTGCGGCGGCAACACAAAGATTGAAACGTTTTATCACTACAAAATATCTCCTGGGTATTATTACGGTCAAAATACAAATTCGCGGAAAAATGATAACATCCATTAGAGGAAAAAGCGATAATAAGAGTTGCTCAGGGGTTTTAAAAAAGTATCCGGTTTTTCAATAGATTAGAGGGGATGCATAATTGTCGTTTTGTTTCTGAACAGTTCCTGTGACGATGTCTCATTTACTCAAAATCGAAAATCTTCAAACCCATTTTCCGACCAAAGACGGCATCGTAAAAGCGGTAGACGGCGTCAGTTTTCATATAGACGAGGGTGAATTGCTTGGTTTGGTGGGCGAATCCGGCTGCGGAAAATCTATCACGGCACTCTCCATCATGCGCCTTATTTCACAGCCCGGCAAAATTGTCGGCGGGTCGATCGAGTTTAAGGGCAAGGAACTGACAACGGTCTCTCGCGAATATATGCGGGAGATCCGGGGCAACGATATCGCGATGATCTTTCAGGATCCGATGACGTCGCTCAACCCGGTCTATACGGTCGGCGAGCAAATCGCCGAGGCATTGAGGCTTCACCGGAAGTTAAATAAAAGGGATGCACGCGACGCGTCGATTGAAGCGATGAAGGAAGTCTCCATTCCTTCTCCCTCGCGCCGCGTCAATGATTACCCCCATCAGCTTTCGGGCGGAATGCGGCAGCGGGTGATGATTGCGATGGCGCTTGCCTGCGAACCAGAGCTTCTTATTGCGGATGAGCCGACGACCGCGTTAGACGTCACGATACAGGCCCAGATTCTGGAGCTGCTGAACGAGCTTCGCGAGCATCGGAAACTCGCTATATTATTGATTACACATGATTTAGGGGTGGTTGCTGAAACTGCCGACCGGGTTTGTGTGATGTATACGGGAAAGGTCGTCGAAGAGTCAACGGTTGAGGAGATTTTTGAGGATCCGAAACACCCGTACACGCGGGGACTTCTCCATTCGGTGCCGAAGCTGAGCGCCGATGCGCTGGAGAAGAGCGAACGCTTGTCGACGATCGAGGGGGTTGTGCCGAGTCCGACCGAGCTACCCGATGGTTGCCATTTTGCGGCTCGTTGTTCCTACAAGAAAGAAGTTTGCGAACGTGGGGATATCCCGCTTTACGAGCTCGATAATGAAACAAAGGTTAGATGCGTTCTGTATAACGATGAAAACGAGTCTGCGGCAGCGGCCATTTAAAGGAAAGCGGGTTTTGCTGCGGGTCCCGGAAAGCGGCGATGCGGACGAATTCATCGCTTTGAGCAGGTCGAGCCGGGAATTTCACCGGGGATTGGCCAATCCGCCTGATGACGACGAGTCGTTTCGGCGGTACCTGGCAAAAAACGAGTTGAATTCGGACCGGTGCTTTCTTATATGCCGGCTTGAGGATGAGGCTCTTCTCGGCGCGGTAAATTTGTCTCAGATTTTCTATGGCGGATTTAAGAACGCCTATCTTGGATATTACTTATTCCAACAGTTTGCCGGCCAAGGCTTTATGACTGAAGCACTCCGGCTTGTTTTGAGATTCGCGTTTAACGAATTGGCGCTGCACCGGGTCGAAGCCAATATCCAGCCGCATAATTCCGATTCGATAGCGCTGGTTAAACGATTGGGCTTTGTCAGGGAAGGTTATTCGCGCAAGTATCTGAAGATCGGAGGAAAATGGCGGGATCATGAACGGTGGGCAATTATTCGGGAAGATTTCCGAACCGTAACGAAAAAATGAGCGAGACGGTTTTAAACACAAAAAACGGGAATTTGGTCAGGGTAAGAGACCTCGTCAAGCACTTTCCGGTTGAAAACAGCGACGACCTGGTCAGGGCGGTTGACGGCATTTCCTTTGATATCAAGGCCGGCGAAACACTGGGACTGGTCGGTGAATCGGGTTGCGGTAAATCTACGGTCGGCCGCTGCATGCTCAGGCTTTACGAGCCAACTTCCGGGGAAGTCTTTTTTGAGGACGACGATATAATCAAGCTCGGCGGCAAGGAACTGCAAAAGCTCCGGCGCGAGATGCAGATCATCTTTCAGGACCCGTACGCTTCTCTGAATCCGCGTTTGAACATCCTTTCGATAGTTTCAGAACCGCTTAAAATCCATGGTATCAGCGATAAGCGCCAGCGACTGGCGAAGGTTTCCGAGCTCCTTGAAAAAGTCGGCCTTGACCCGCGATACATCTCGCGTTATCCGCACGAGTTTTCGGGCGGACAGCGACAGAGAATCGGCATAGCCCGGGCGCTGGCGCTTAATCCGAAGCTGATTATTGCGGATGAACCGGTATCCGCCCTCGATGTCTCGGTGCAGGCTCAGGTCGTAAATCTTCTGCAGGATCTGCAGCAGGAATTTGGGTTGACGTATTTGTTCATTTCACACGGCCTTTCTGTAGTCGAGCATATTTCCGATCGGGTTGCCGTCATGTATCTGGGCAAGATTGTCGAGATAGCTGATTCTAAAGTTCTATACCAGAATCCGCTGCATCCCTACACCAAGGCACTGCTTTCCGCCATCCCCGTTCCGGATCCTAAAATCCGGCGGCAGCGGATCGTTCTCGAGGGGGATGTCCCGACCCCGATCAATCCGCCTTCGGGCTGCCATTTTCGGACCCGCTGCCCGGTTGCGACCGAAAAATGCGCCGAAGTCGAACCCGATTTAAGGGAGATTGAACCCGGGCATTACTCTGCTTGTATTTATAACGATAATTATGATCAGTCTCCGCAACTTCAATAACTATCGAAACGAATGAGATGCTTGAACGCTTGGAGCCGTGTTAGATTGATCATAGATAATCGATTTGCTAGTTTTCACAGTTGAAACTCAACGAGGAGAAATTTATATGAACGATGAACCAGTCGAAGGCGAAGTGCCAGACCCGGAAACCGTTGACTCGCAGCCGCCGGAAATGGCGGATGAAGAGCCCAAAGAAGAAGCGAAAATGAGCGAGCTGTCGACACTTGCCAATATTTTCTTTGAACCGGGAAGGACGTTTAAGGATTTACGGAGAAAACCGCGTTTTGTTTTGGCCGGGTTGATAATCGTCATCGCCATTTCCGCCTTTAATGTTTTATTTATCGAAAAGATCGGTTTTAAGAATCTGGTTGAATCCCGGATCGAAGGCTCGGCGCAAACCCAGCAGATGCCAAAAGAGCAGCGGGACCAAATGATCGCACAGCAGTCGGCTCCTTTATTCAAATACATTACCTACGGGGCTACTCCGGTGGTGATGATCATTATTTTTATAATCGGGGCTTTATATTATTGGGGCGGGGCAGCCGCGTTCGGCGGAACATCGAGCTTTACCAAAAGTCTTTCGGTCTGGATATATTCTTCATTCGCTCCGGTTTTGATCTATATGATCGCCAATATTATCGTTTTGTTTCTCAAATCTGTTGACGATATTGACTTGGTACAGGCTCAGCAGGGCGGATTGATACAGGCGAATCCAAGTATGTTTGTCGACGCCAAGGCTTCGCCGGTCCTGGCGACATTATTGAGCGCGATCGATATATTTCAGATCTGGGGTTATATTCTGGCAGCGATCGGTTTGAAGACCGTCGCCAAAATTTCAAGCGGTTCGGCCTGGGCGATCGTCTTGATATTGGCACTTGTGGTTCTCACCGGCAGGGTTATCGTGGCGTTGATATTTTAGCGTTAGGACCGCTGCGAGTTACGAAATCAGCTTAATGTCGTCAAAATAGCGTCCCGTTATTAGCTTTCAGTGAAAACCCGGGTGGGTCGACACTTTGCGGACGGCGCGTGACCGCCGGTTTGAGGCCGAAAGATCATTCGTATCTTAAAGCATCGATCGGATCGAGGCGGGCGGCTTTCCAGGCCGGAAAGAGCCCGAAAATGATACCGATGGCGACGCTAGCCCCAAACCCGGCAACCGGTGCCCAGATCGGGACATACGAAGGGAATACCATTGCGACCAATAAGGTCAAGAGCCAACCGATAAGCAGCCCCATAAAGCCTCCGATCCCTGTCAATGTAGCGGCTTCAACCAGAAACTGGAGAAGGATATCGGACCGTCTCGCCCCGAGCGCCATGCGGATTCCGATTTCTCTCGTTCGCTCGGTAACCGATACGAGCATGATATTCATAACGCCGATCCCGCCGATCATCAGGCCGACCATCGATATAACGACCATCGCCAAGAAGACCCCGGCCGTGATCGCTTGAAACTGTTCAATGATGCTGGCCGCCGTGGCCATTGAAAAATTATTCGGCTCGCCAAACGGAACCTGTCGGCGGACACGCAGTAAATCCTGCACGTCATCTTTGCCCTTTTCCAATTGTCCCGGTTTGGCAACTGCCAGGATAAAAAGGTCATCGGAATTGGGTTTGATTTTTAGTGCCGATCCCATCGGCATGTAGATGATATTGCTTTGATCATTATTTCCGCCGCCGCCGCCGAAAAACTGCTCCCGTTTCTGCAGCACGCCGATAATTCTGAATTCGCGTCCTCCGATTTCCAACGTTTCCCCGATTGGCGATTGACCCGGAAAATAGTCTTCGGCAACCGTCGCTCCGATCAAACAGACGTCCTTTTTCATTTCACTCTCGGAATCGGTAAACCAGCGGCCTTCGGTAAGGATTTCGGTGTTAGCTTCGGCGAGTTCCGGATAGGTGCCGTTCATGTTAATGGAAGAAGAAGTTTTGCCGTTTTTGCCCGTGACCAGGATCTTTTCACCCCAGCGGTTACTCGATACATCGAGAAAGGGAATTGCAACCTGCACTGACGGAAGCTCATTTATCGCTTCTGCATCCGCCAGCGTGAGCGGCTTTCGCATCCTCTCTTCCCGGCTCCGTCTGCCGAACTGGATCCCGATTTCGTATTTGTAAAGAAAGATCGAGTTGGTTCCGAAGGACTCAATTTCTTTAGCTACGCCGACATTGATCCCGCTGATTATCGAAGAGATCAACATCACGGTGATGACGCCGATAATTACGCCGATTATCGTCAAAAACGAACGCAGCTTGTTGCTCCGCAGCGTTGCAAGGGCCATCCTGAAATTTTCGAAGAAAGTTGTGCCGATATTCATAGCGCTCAATATCAATCCGACCGAAGTGCTTCGATCGGGTCCAGGCGGGCGGCTTTCCACGCCGGAAATATTCCTGCCAGTATTCCGACACCGGCGGAAACGCCGATCGCAATCACCCCGGCATACCACGGAATTACCGTGCGCAAGACCATCGCCGAAACAATTATTCCCAGCACTTTCGCCAGGATCAGCCCAATAATTCCGCCGATCGCCGATAATGTGGCCGCTTCAAACAAAAATTGTCTCAGGATATCCGATTGACTGGCGCCGATGGATTTCCTGATGCCGATTTCCTTGGTCCGCTCCGTCACAGCGACGAGCATAATGTTCATAATAACTATTGCGCCGACAATCAGTGCGATCGCCGGAACAGTAAGAATTACGATAAATACATTGCCCAGGACGCTGTCCCTCAAGCTGGCGATCGCATCCGGCGTCGATATTCCAAAATTGTCAGGTTCGCCGAACGGAATTTTTCGTTTGATCCGTAATAAACTGCGAGCTTGCTCGACGGCATCGTCAAACCTTTCGTCCGATACCGCCGAGGCTACAAAGTAAAGGCCCCGGGCTCCGACGGCAGGTCCAAACTGCGACATAAAGGTCTTGATCGGGACCGTCACGAATGCGTCCTGCGGTTGTCCGAAAACGGTACCCTTTGCGACCTGAACACCGATCACGCGATACGGTATTCCGCGAATGTAAATCTCACCGCCGATCGGTGAAGTGCGGGGAAATAGTTCATCCGCGATGTCTTTTCCTATAAATGCCACCCGTGCGGCGTTTAAATTTTCGGTCGCAGAAAAATACCGTCCTTCTTCAATATCCACCTTTTCGATCGAGGCAATGATGGATTCGGCGCCGTCAACGTTAATATCTTCGAGCTTTTTGGTTCCCCGCTTGACCTCAACCCTTGCCCCGCGCGCCTTACCGCCGATCTCCGCAATGAGGTCGGCCCGATCCCTGAGAAAAGTCAGTTGTTCAAACGTCAGATCTTTGTTTCTCCGTTGAGCGGCGGCAAGCGTATCGGTGTCTTTGAAATCGCTGAATCCAAACCTTCTGACCGTAAATGAGTTTGACCCCACCCCCGCAATCTTTTCATCCACATATGTATTGAAACCCTGGAGTACGGAAAGGACGAGCATAAATGCCGTCACACCGATTATCATCCCGAGAAGGGTCAGAAAAGACCGAAGCTTATGACTCCAGATCGCGGCCAGGGCGAGTTTTAATGTTTCGGTAAAGTTCATTAGAGCTTTTTCGACAACCGAATTATAACGGAAATAACGGGTTTACGCTCAGGTCGGTCAAAATGTTTTGGTGAACGGGCGTTTTGAGCCCAGAAAACTCCGTAAATCCTGGCCGGTGCAGGGCGTTTTCAACACCGTTTGTGACAAAACCTTGAATTTTAACTGGCAATCAATTGTCAAAATGGTCTAAAATTAAAATCTCAGCGCTAATAATCATTTAACTAGTTTACATAAGTAATATTTAGAAATTAGCTGGATAAACAACAAATGCAAGAAACCATAGATCAAATGCCTGCTGATATCGAGCAGCTCCCAATGGTGCCGATTCGCGACGTCGTGATTTTTCCGTTCACCAAAGTCGCTTTCAAGATTGGCCGGCCAAGTTCGGTTAAGGCCCTTGAATTAGCGATGAAAGGCGACCGGAACATATTTCTGGCGACACAGCACGATGCCACGGTAGACGAACCGAATTCCGACCAAATCTACCGGGTCGGCACGATCGGCCGGATTCTTCAGGCCCAGAAACAGGAAAATGGTCAGATCAAGGTGGTTGTCGAAGGCAAAGAAAGGGGAGAATCGGTCCGTGTCGAGCAGGATGCGGAAGGTACGTTTTCGGCACTTGTCAGAAAGGTCGAATCGGTAGACGAATCGGGATATCGGACCGACGGATTCCTGCAGCAAATACACGGATTGGTTGAACAGTTTTTGCGAATCGCCCCTGACGCCTACACGGACGCGCTTCATGCCTCGCTGCGCGGAGTATCGGCAGCCCAGATCGCTGATTCGATGAGTTCGCATCTCAGAATTCCGGTTGAGGAAAAACAACAGCTGCTGGAAAGTCATTCGGTCCCTGAACGCCTTCAGGAATTGATCCAGATTCTTGAAATTGAAATTGAAAAGAAACAGCTTGACCGGAATGTCCATTCGCGAACCAAAAAGCAGATGGATAAAACCCAGCGTGAGTATTATTTAAACGAGCAGATCAAGGCAATTCACAAGGAACTCGGCCGGAAGGACGAAAAGGCAGAGCTTGACGAATTGAAAAAGAAGATCGAAGAAGTCGGGATGAGTGAAGAAGCCAAAGACAAGGCGATTCAGGAATTCTCACGGCTGGAGGCAATGCCGCCGATGTCGGCCGAAAGCACTGTTTCCCGGACCTATCTGGATTGGCTGATCAACGTTCCGTGGAAAAAGCGTTCGGACGAAATCGAGGATCTGTCGAAGGCGGAGGACATCTTAAACGAAGATCATTACGGTCTTGAAAAAATCAAAGAGCGAATTCTCGAGTATCTTGCCGTCAGGCAGCTCGTAAAAAATCCAAAAGGGACCATCCTTTGTTTTGTCGGAGCTCCGGGAGTAGGAAAAACTTCGTTAGGAAAGTCGATCGCCCGTGCAACCGGCAGGGAATTCGTAAGGTTAGCACTTGGCGGGGTTCATGACGAGGCCGAAATCAGGGGGCACCGCCGAACATATATCGGGGCGCTGCCGGGACAAATTGTTCAATTGATGAAACGGGCCGGAACGATCAATCCGGTGATTCTTCTTGATGAGGTGGATAAACTCGGCAAAGATTTTCGCGGAGATCCGAGTTCCGCTCTGCTCGAGGTGCTTGATCCCGAACAGAATCACACCTTCCGTGATCATTATCTGGATATTGACTACGATTTATCGAATGTCTTCTTTATCGCCACGGCAAATGTTCTGCACACGATTCCGCCGGCGCTGCAGGACCGACTCGAGATACTTCACCTTTCCGGATACACCGAACGCGAAAAGAAGGAGATTGCGACGCGTCATCTGATCTCCAAACAAGCGATCGGAAGCGGGATGGACCATGAAAAGGTCAAATTCAGTGATGATGGAGTTCTTGAAATCATCAGGCACTACACCCGGGAGGCCGGCGTCCGCAATCTCGAACGCGAGATCAGCTCGTGTCTGCGGAAGATCGCGCGTAAATATATCGACTCTAAAAAGGCCGATGAGTTTAAAGAAATAATAGATGCCGAAAGGGTTCGCGAATTACTGGGTACGATCAAATACCGGAAACAGGATATCGGCAGAAAGAGTGAGATCGGATTGGTCAATGGATTGGCCTGGACCGAAGTAGGCGGTGATGTGCTGCAGGTCGAAGCGACAGTAGTCAACGGACGCGGCGGGGTTCAGTTGACCGGAAAACTGGGTGAAGTGATGCAGGACTCTGCACACGCGGCACTTACGTGCGTACGTACGCGGGCAAAAGAACTTGGCATCGATGTCAAAGATTTTCGCCGTAAAGATCTGCACATTCACGTTCCTGAGGGCGCAATTCCAAAGGATGGCCCGTCTGCCGGAATCACGATGGTAACGGCAATGGTTTCGGCCCTGACTAAAAAGCCCGCCCGTTATGATGTGGCGATGACCGGTGAAATTACACTCCGCGGCAAGGTCTTGCCGATAGGCGGTTTAAAAGAGAAATTGCTGGCAGCCCATCGGTTCGGGATCGAGAACATAATAGTTTCCCGGGAAAATGAAAAGGACTTATCGGACGTACCGGATGAAGTGCTTGAAGAACTTCAAATCCATTGCGTTGAAATGATCGACGAAGTACTTAATATCGCGCTGTTCGACGTCCAGTCCGGCGCCGGCCAAAATACCGGACGGCCGTTGTATTCAGATAAGACAATCAACGATGAGATAAAGCTGACATAGCTGCGACGATGAACACGGCGCTTCTATTGGCCGCGTTAATCATTAATGAAAATTATCTCGGCTGAATTTATAAAGAGTGCGTTTGACGCGAGTCATTGGGTGGAAAACGATTTACCCGAAATCTCGTTTCTGGGACGCTCGAACGTAGGTAAATCGAGTTTACTTAATTCTCTGCTGGGAAGAAAGAAGCTTGCCCGAACGTCGAACACGCCTGGAAGAACTCAGAGTATCAACTTCTTTCTTGTTAATGAAAGGTTCTTTTTTGTGGATCTTCCAGGATATGGATACGCGAAAGTGCCAAAGAAGATGCGAGCCGATTGGGGTAAATTGGCGGAAGATTATCTTGCCAACCGTGACCAACTTGTGTTATCAATACAGTTAGTAGATTCTCGTCATAATCCCACGAAATTGGATCAGGATCTCTACCAATGGCTCACATTCCACCGGAAACCAAACCTCGTTGTCGCTACCAAGTCTGACAAGCTTTCAAACAATAAACTTGAAAAGAGTTTGGCAAATATCCGGAGAGTTATGCCCGAAAGCGACATATTCGCATTTTCTTCCGTAACCGGTAAAGGCAAAGACGCAATTTGGAATGAACTCGAGCGTTTTGTTTAATGAATGCAAAGAATTTGTTTGCTTTCTTTCCGAAAATAGGTTAATAATTAACCATCCCGAAAAATCTGTGGTCTGACTATAAGACCTAAGGCTTATATCTAAAGCACCGCGAAACAGCTTTTCATAATATTTTACTCCACAAATTAAATCGTTATACGGCTTAAATAATATCTAAAGACGATTCGCGCCTTAACAGAAAGATATAGATTCGACGGATATTCGCACCTAAAAATCAAATCAGCTAAGAAAACATCATGCCAACAAAAACAACCGCAGGTAAGACCCGTAAGCCAAAGGCCAACGGACACGACCCCAAAGAAGAAGTGACAGAAGACGGAGACGGCCAAAAAGAACCTTCCTCGAAGAAGAACTCCCGCGGCACCATTCAGACCGACGGAGACACGCTCGATTTGGCGAACCTAAAGGAGATGTCTATCTCCGAGCTCACCCAGGTCGCCAAAGAAATGGAAGTTGAAGGCGCGTCCGGAATGCGTAAACAGGAATTGATTTTCAAGGTCCTCGCTGCCCAAACTGAGAAAAGCGGACTCATCTTTTCGCAGGGAGTATTGGAAACATTGCCGGACGGATTCGGGTTTTTGCGGGCTCCCGAATACAACTATCTTCCGGGACCCGATGATATCTATGTTTCACCGTCGCAAATCAGGAAGTTTGATTTACGAACGGGCGATACCGTCAGCGGACAGATACGTCCGCCAAAAGAAGGCGAGCGGTATTTTGCGCTGATCAAAGTAGAGGCGATCAATTTTGAAGCGCCCGAGCATTCGCGGGAAAAGATCTTTTTTGACAATCTGACGCCGCTCTATCCGGATGAAAAGCTTCGGATGGAAACAGAAAATCCGGAGAATATTTCGGCCCGTGTGATCGACCTTGTGACACCGATCGGCAAGGGACAGCGTGCGTTGATCGTTGCGCCCCCACGGACCGGTAAGACGATGCTTTTGCAGACCATCGCCAATTCGATAACCCAGAATCATCCCAATGTGACTTTGATCGTCCTGCTTATTGACGAGCGGCCGGAAGAGGTCACCGACATGCAGCGGTCGGTTGCCGGTGAGGTAATTTCGTCGACGTTTGATGAACCGCCGACCCGTCACGTACAGGTCGCGGACATGGTGATTGAAAAAGCAAAACGGCTTGTCGAGCACCAACGGGATGTGGTAATTCTTCTCGACTCGATAACGCGGCTCGCACGAGCGCACAATGCGGTCGTTCCGCCTTCCGGTAAGATACTGTCGGGGGGTATTGACTCAAACGCGCTCCAAAGGCCAAAACGGTTCTTCGGAGCCGCCAGAAACATCGAAGAAGGCGGGAGCCTGACGATCATCGCTACTGCGCTGATAGACACGGGGTCACGGATGGATGACGTGATTTTCGAGGAGTTTAAGGGAACCGGTAACTCGGAAATTCATCTCGACCGGAAGTTGTCCGACAAACGGCTTTTCCCGTCGATCGATATCCAGCGATCGGGTACGCGAAAGGAAGAACTTCTGATCGACAAGGAAGATCTGGCACGGGTCTGGGTGATGCGCCGCGTTCTCAACCCGCTTTCATCGGTTGAGCAAATGGAAGTCGTACTCGAACGCCTAAGCAAAGCGGAAACAAACGCCGATTTTCTGGCTTCGATGCAATCGTAAATTTTCAGGCAACTTAAACGGTGGGTAGTGATAAGCGACTTTGTGAAGGTTGCCTTTTACTATTCACTTTTTTCTATTTACAATCCCCTAATATGCGTGTTGCCGTTTTATCATCCGAAGCTGTTCCATATTCCAAAACGGGCGGCCTTGGAGATGTTTCGGGCGCTTTGCCAAAGGCCTTAAAACAAATCGGTCTCGACTCAATCCTGATCACCCCGTGTTACCGTCAGACAAAGGGTGAATTTCTTTGGAATGTGGCGATTGACGACCTCTGGTTGAATTGGCGGGGGCGGGCTTACCGGGCGAAGGTATTCTACTCCGAAGCGAACGGATCACCTACTTACCTGATCGATGCGCCCGAAGTTTTTCACCGCGATTCGATTTACGGTTATACCGAAGATTACGAGCGCTTTGCATTTTTCAATCATGCTGCATTGGTGCTGATAAGGCGCCTAAACCGTCCGGTCGACATAGTTCATCTTAACGATTGGCATTGCGGTTTTGCAGCCGTGAAAATAGCGCATCTTAGGTTTTGGGATCTGTTTTGGCGCAACACGCGGACCGTTTTCTCCATCCATAATTTGGCATACCAAGGCGGTTTTGGCAGCGGCGAACTTTGGGATCTCGGTTTTGGAAGCAGATATGAGCAGGATCACTTCGCCTTTGAGGGCTATGCTTCGGCGCTCAAGGCCGGGTTAAGCGCTTCAGATATGCTTTCGACTGTTTCGGGGAGATATGGTTACGAGATTCAGCAGCCTGAAAACGGGTACGGCCTCGATTGGCTGCTCAGGATGCGAAGCAGCAGACTGATCGGAATTACCAATGGTGTCGATTATGAGGTATGGAATCCTGAAACGGATCCAAACCTGGCCGCACACTACAGCTATAGAGATTTGAGCGGGAAGGCGGTGTGTAAGCAGGACCTGCTCGAATCCTTTATGCTGCCTGTGGACCTGGACCGTCCCGTCTTCGCCATCGTAACCCGTTTGACCTCGCAAAAGGGTATCGAATTAATCCAGCAGGTCGCAGGTGAGATCATAAATACCGGAGCATACGTAATCGCTCTCGGATCGGGTGATAAATCTTACGAAAGTTTCTTTGAGCGTTTGAGAGATGCGGCGCCAAATCAGGTCGGGGTCTATATCGGCTACAACGAAGATTTGGCTCACAAGATTGAGGCCGGCGCGGATATTTTCTTGATGCCTTCGCGTTTTGAGCCTTGCGGCCTGAATCAAATGTATTCGCTGCGCTATGGCACTGTACCCGTTGTTCGCGCGGTCGGTGGACTCGATGACACGGTCCAGAATTTCGACCGGGTTAACGGCAAGGGCAATGGATTTAAGTTTGAAGAATACCGCGCCGACCGGTTTCTCGAGAGGATTTATGAAGCGCTGTTCACTTACGGCGAACCGGATGCCTGGCGCAGACTCCAGTATAACGGTATGACCGAAAACAATTCGTGGCTGAATGCGGCGGCAAAATATCTTACCCTTTACCGTATTGCACTTGGAAGGTAGCCGATGCTCAGACTGGAAGTTGACGAAGAAGTGGTGATCCAGCTGGTTTCAATCGATCGGGCGGACGAACTTACGGCGGCGGTCATCAAGAACAAGGAATACCTGCGCAACTGGCTGGTCTGGGTGACTCCCGAATTTTCGGTTAAGGAATCGTCCGAGTTTATCAGGCAGAGGCTGATCGATTTTGAGAAAAATCGAGGAATTTCTCTCTTCATCCTAAAAAACGGTAGAATCGCAGGCGTCTTGGGCGCCAGGGATATAAATGCCGCCGACAGATCGGCAGAAATCGGGTACTGGGTAAGCAAAAACGAGCAGGGAAACGGATTGGTTACGAATTCCTGCCGCGTGTTTATCAAATATCTTTTCAAGCATCTAGATCTCAACCGAATTGTGATAAAATGTGCGACGGAAAACATCAAGAGTCAGGCCATCCCGGAAAGATTGGGTTTTAAAAAAGAAGGCGTATTGCGCCAGGCGCAATGCCTGCACGATAGGTTTGTGGATACGGCCGTGTTTTCGTTGCTAAAGGAAGAATGGGATGTCAATAGTCAGTGATCGGCGGATGATTGCCGGTTCGGGGACCGGGTTACTTATTGTTCACGGTTAACTGCCCACTGACCACAGTTTTATGATCATTGTAATAATTGGTTCGCAATGGGGCGACGAAGGAAAAGGAAAAGTTGTAGATCTGCTGGCAGACCGGTTTGATATCGTTTCGCGGTATCAGGGCGGACATAATGCGGGGCACAGCGTTTATGTCGGCGATAAGGCATTTGTTTTGCGTTTACTGCCGTCCGGAATCATTCATCAAGATGCGGTTTGTGTACTCGGAAACGGCATGGTTATCGATCCGATAGCCTTTTTTAAGGAAGTCGACGAAATTACGGAAAAGGGAATTTCGGTTTCCCCCGAAAGGCTGAAAGTTTCGAGCCGGGCGCATCTCATCATGCCGTATCACCGCGCGCTCGATCACACGTCGGAAGAACGTCTGGGAAACGAAAGAATCGGTACGACCCTGCGCGGTATAGGTCCGGCATACGAAGACAAGGCCGGAAGAAGGGGAATTCGGGTTGCCGATGCGCTTGTTCCGGAAGTCCTGAAACAGCGGATCGAACGTAACCTGGAAGAGGCTAACCGGGTGATTGTTCTTTACGGCAGGGAACCGCTGCGTTCGGATGAGATTTTTGAGGAAATATCTTTGCTGGCCGAACGGCTCCGGCCATTTGTTTGTGAAACATCAAAGTTTTTTGCCGACGCTAAAAAAGAGCACAAAAAAATTCTGCTGGAAGGCGCTCAGGCGACCCTCCTCGATGTCGATCACGGCACGTACCCGTTCGTTACGTCTTCTAATCCAACGGCCGGAGGGGCGTCGGTTGGCGCCGGTATTCCGCCCCATCATATTTCGGGTGTTCTCGGAATCGTCAGAACCTACGCCACTCGGGTCGGTGAAGGACCTTTCCCAACCGAAATGCTCGATGCCGAGGAAGAGGTGGCGAATCTTATCCGGACACGTGGAAACGAATTCGGGTCGGTCACCAAGAGGCCCCGCCGCTGCGGTTGGTTTGATGCGGTTGCGACGCGCTACGCCGCCGAACTCAACGGTTTTGATTCGCTGGCACTGACAAAAATCGATGTACTTGATGCGCTCGACCAAATAAAGGTCTGTGTAGGATATGAGATTGACGGCAAGCGGGTCGATACGTTTCCGGCGGTTTCCCAGGACCTCCGCCAGATAATACCGATTTACGAAACACTTGAGGGATGGAAATCGGAAACGCTGGGTATCACCAGGTTTGAAGATCTTCCCGATAAAGCCCGCCGGTATGTTGAGTTTCTGTCTGAAGCAATCGGTGTTGAGATTGGACTGATATCAACGGGACCGGAGCGAGATCAAACCATCATTTTAAAAGACTCGGTAATGGAAAGCTGGTTTAACTAGCTTCTTTCGGAAACCCATCGGGTTGAACCGAAGCACATCTTACCCCGTGCTTGTTTCGGAAGCGGTCGACTAAGGTCCGGGCGGTTCGGTATTGGCCGGTCATACTTGATTTCGAGAGGCTAAAATACTAGAATCTAAAATTTCGTGGATGAGAATCCGGCGAAATTAAAACCAGAATATGGTCCGATAGCTCAGTTGGCAGAGCAACTGGCTTTTAACCAGTGGGTCGGAGGTTCGAGCCCTCCTCGGATCACCAGTTTTTACAACCAAAGGGGCGACCGAACGGTCGCCCCTTTTTATTATTGTGGTTCACTATTTTCTTACGGGATAAAAAGCGGGCTCCGGTCTGAAAATTGAAACCGATTATTCAGGAATCGGTTCCTTTTTGTCGCCGACTACGACTTTTTTTGTACCCCACCAAACCTTTTTTGAGACCCATTTGGTTCCATCCCAAGTCGTAAGTACCACCCACCTTCCGCCCTTAACTCCGGCGCCAACGCCCTTTTTCGTGCCGGAAGCTGCGGACTCAGTACCTTTTTTCGTTACCTTTACCGTGCCTTTCGCCGCCTTTTTTGAAACGGACGCTGCTTTCTTTGATGTCTTAACCGTCGTTTTCTTGACCACCTTGGCGGCCTTTTTGGTTGCCGGGACGATTTGAGCATTCGCTTCATTCGCCGCGAAAAACACTAGTCCAAGAAAAACGATACAAAAAACCAGTATTCGATTGTTCATGATCAATACCTCACTATAAAATATCTAATTGACGCCGCGTTACCCGGTTCCGGCACTGTATTTGTCAAAATCCTTCTCGGGTGTTTTTCGCGATCAATCAAAACCTGATGATGGTCAGATTATAGCGGATTTACTTGATCGATTCCAATCGGTTCTGATTCAGAACCGCCTAACCATAAAATGGTGTAGTGCTGCACCATATGGAGCTTCGATCGTCGATGTTTTTTAATTCTCACCCCTTTTTTCCATACTCTTAGGCAATTCGCAATTTTGGCATGATTCTTGCCGAGTATTGGTCAATAGTTGGAATAAGGACTTACGTCTTTTCCGCAAGAACATTTCAGCTATCATTTTAGTTTGGACTTGCCCGGTATATATTGGCAGGCCTAAGAAATCAGGGAGATTCAGTTTATGAGCAAAAAGATTAGTCTATTAAAACGTGGGCTCGTGGTCGGCCTGTTCGCCGGAGTAATGATTTTTACTTTGAGCGTAACGACGAATGCGCAAAGGAGAGACAACCGCTCGATTTACGGTGACCGCAACGACGATTACTATGGCAGGCAGGACCGCCGCTACGGAGACCGCGACGACGATTACTATGGCCGGCAAGACCGCCGCTACCGTAACCGCCACAGCCTTAAACATCATCAGAAGCGTGAAAAACGGGCCTTGAAGGAACATCAACGTTACGAGCGAGAGCATTTTCGCAACAGCAGGGAACTCCGCCGCCATCAAAAACAGGAGCGGCGAAGGTTGAAGCGCCATCAAAAATATGAAAAACGCGGCCGATACTACCATAGCCGCAGATACAATCGAGACTATTACGATGACGACTGGGATTAACTGTTAATAATCGGGGATTTACCGGGAAATATTTCAAAACTGACGGAAGACGAAAACGAAAAAATATTGGTTTTTGTCTTCCGTCATTTTGTTTTTGAATGAAATTTGCCCATCAATGTACGGATCTTTTAAATTATGAAAGAAACCGTGGAGCGGTATAAGGCCGGCATTCAGGACGGGGAAAATCGTGCTTGGATTCAGGCCGCGAACCCTGGACGATCCGATCGAAGGGGTTTGGAAAAAGTTCAATGCCAAGCATATTTACCGATAATAAGTGTGTTGTAATCACGCCGGGTTGAGGAATTCTCGCGTCTACTGGCGTTGTACACGGGACGTCCGGGCTTGGCTCCCACTATGGAATGAACGCCCGGACGATACTTTTTATCTTGACGCGCATTCGATATTAAGCTTCGTTTGTAACGCGGCCAGGGTTGAATATCCGTTAAGCCCTTGCCTTAAACGTACGTCCGACGATCGATGTTGCCCGGTTGGGAGAGGCGGCCGGTCGCTGTTTCCCGAGTTGACGCCTTTGAATCGCCCAGTTTCCCAACCATTGAAGCCACTGAGAAGGTGCCCAATCCCATTCGCCCAGCAGCTCGACGGGCCGCGCCCCGGTTTTGCTCTTAAAGGCATAAACCCCGGGATTTTCGTGCGGATCAATTCCGCCGAGGTCAAAATACTCGATGCCGCGTTTACGGCATTCTTCAATTATGGCCCAAAACAGGCTGTAAGAGGCCCCTGAGTCACGGCCTTTGGCATTGGTGGCAGCGAGGTATTCGCATACCCGGTTCCCGGCGATCGAGCAAATACGGACCGCGAGTAGCTCGCCGCCGCTGTCTAATGCCCTCATACATAACAGATTGTCGCCGGCGTAGTTGAATAGCCGGCCTAAATCATTGTGCGAATAAAGTGCGGGCAGATTCTTATTCTGCTGCATTTCGATAAAGATACTTTCCAATTCATCTATATCGGGATCGGGCCAGTACTCGATATTGATGTTCTTTTTCAGGGAGGATCTCAGGTTTCGCCTCCAGCTTCGGGAGCATCGCGACAGAAGCTCTTTATCCGTCCGCGATGGATTCATCGCCATCGTAAATGAGGACTGCATGATAAACCACGAACGGTTCCACCCGGCGCTATTCATTAAAAGAACATCATCGATATTCCTCTCGCGGTCAAAACGGATCCGGAAATAGAGGTGTCTGATA
>JBFGKW010000021.1:0-35831 GCA_041576495.1 Aridibacter sp.
ACCGAGTTGAACAATACGCGACTCGGCGGTATCTGTATATCGCCCAAATGTCGTCAGGTCCATGTTTACGCCGCTGGAGGGGACTCCTGCCGTGTTGTAAACAACATTATTCAAGTTGGTGTTTATCGTTGTGAATTGAGTTTGGTTAAAACATCCGGCCGAAGGTTATTTTGACAGGGTTACCACAATTGACGCATTCCTTTTGTGCCAATCCAAAATTTTGTGACCCGCAAAAATTTGGCAGCGGGTACCAAACCCCTATCGTTGAGGCAGTATGGCCTTATATGCGTACATAAACGTATTTACAACTTTTTTCCGCTCCTGTACATTCCCGTAAACAATTGAAAATGAACATACTCCACCTCAAGTTTCACTAATGAATTATTTAGTAATTCTGATATTTAGTGGAAGTTTGCGCGAAGTGTCTGTTCGTAATTATCGTCTTTTCCGGCAACCGCTGCCAAAGAAGATCATCTTTGATCGATCGCAAACCCTTGCTCATTACCCTCTCCCGCCTCTTGAGCGAGAACCTACCGACGATACCAAGCGAAGGAGAAAGCATGTCCGCCAAACCATTAGGGCGCAGATCGAATATCGTGGTTCAGCAAACGGGTGACGAACTCCTGATCTATGATCTAAACATTCACAAGGCATTTTGCCTTAATGAAACATCCGCAATGGTCTGGCAACTGTGTGACGGCAAGAATACCGCGTCAGACATAAGCGTCAAGATGAGTCAGCGACTCGGTACACTTGTCAGCGAAGACTTGGTATGGCTGGCGTTGGATCAATTCGTGAGCGACAGTTTGCTGGAAAGTGGTGAAATGGTTGTCAGCCACCTTGCCGGAGTCGCGAGAAGAGAGATGATACGAAAAGTTGGTCTTGCTTCCCTGATAGCATTACCGTTCATTTCTTCCGTTATTGCACCCAAGGCGGCGGCAGCGCAGAGCACCTGCGTGGCCTGCAATTGCGCCTCGACGGGCTTGGTGGCATGTACGAGGGGGGTTGCTTGCCTCACGAGTTTCATTCCCGGTCTCGCCCCCCCGCCCTTCGTTCCCGGCGGCGGACCCGTTCAAATTCCCGGTGGCGGTCCCCCCGGCCCCCCCCCTATCCCCGGAGGCGGAGGCGGAGGCGGAGGTGGTGGTGCAGGCCTTGGTGGGCTTGCCGGCCTCGCCGGCATCGCAACGGGAGCGGGAGCTGTTTCGGCTGGTGCCCGTAACCCAAACAACAATCCTACTTGCATCTGCGCTCTAGGCACGAATGACTGCACTACGCGTTTACAGGGGACGGTTTGCGAAATGTGTTAGGTAAAATTCCGCCTGCTAAGGTTGCAGATGCTGGGTGCAGCCGGGCAGGCTCGCTGCTTGCCCCTAGAGTGAGTCGGACTCGGAAGCCAGGGAAGTAGGATAGTTAACCCATTCCTCAAGAAGGATAAATTGGTTGAGTGCAATGGTTTGGGGGCTAGCCTAACTTCTTTATGGTTGCTTTGGTAGTATTACCTTTGTCTATTAAGCAAAGTAACTAATCGATAATCCGAATGTTATCAGATCAAGAGACGGTCAACGATACAAATAAGGTACAAATAAACGATGAAGTTCCACTATTTTGGCTTGCCTTGCTGAATCCAAGAGATGGATTCGGAATACCGTCCTTCCTATCCTGCCCAATCTGATATACGCTCCCAACTGAATACAATTATAATGCACGATAAAGTTAAATTATGGCGTGTAAGCACTTAACGAGTTTGAGCTTAGGTTCGCATATTAATGGCTCAACTCACTTACTTCAGTGCGTTTCTTGCGCTGATGCGTTCGATTTTAGGAGAAGATGATGAAAAAACTATCGATTTTACTGTTGATGTCTGTTTGTCTTTCAATGCTTGCTTTAAATGTAAATGCCCAGTCCGATGAGGAAATTGCGAAAGCCGTTATTTCAATGGCAAAAGGGCAGTGGGCAACTGAAAACAAGGATCCCAAAAAGGCGGCCGAGGAAAACATTGCCGATGACTATACCGAGTTTAATCAGGATTTTCCGGTTCGACTGGATGGCAAGGCGTTGAGTTCCAGATTTTACGAGTCCATGCAAAGCGACGGCAGAGCAGGATTGGTATCCGATATGGCAAACGTCAAGGTTCAGGTCTATAACAAGAATATTGCGATCCTCACGTACAATTACATCGGGGTAAATAAAGACGCCGCCGGAAAAACGGCGCCCTCACTCGCGAAATCGACCCGCGTTTACGTGAAGATAGGGAATTCATGGAAACTTGTGCACGCTAATTTTGCGCCGGTTTTGTTGCCTGATAATTAAATCGTTGTTGGATGGCAAGGGCGATCGTATCGTGAGATGCGATCCCCTTTTTTGGTCTTATTCCCGATTGAAAGTCGGCTAGTGATTATCGAGAATCACTTTGAATGGAAGGATACTTATTATGTAAACGATTGGAAATAAGGAAGTCGGTTACGTCGTATGCCGTTGAAGCAAACTCCGCGAAAATCCTTCGTTGGTAACAGAATTTCTAAATAAAGGAAGGTGCAAATAGTATGAAACGAACAATAAGCTGGTTCGATCCTCACACCTCCGCCGAGGCGGCGATTGCGAGACAAGCCGTCATTTCCCAGTTCTTCTTCAATACGGACGTACGCACGATTCGCCCGGCGGACAATTTCGTCCTCAACAAACTCATTCTTCACCTTCGAAATAATCTTCGCGAACGCCGTGTGGAATTGGCACTCGTCGGCCACGCGGATCATCGCGGTAAGGAAGCATACAACATGGATCTCGCGCACGACAGATGCGAGGCGATTGCGTCGGTATTGAATCGCGAACTGCGACACACCCAAAAGTACAGCCATATCAGCGGGACCGCCATGGGCGAGGCGCGGGCCACTCAGCAGTCCAAGGACGCGGCAGTGCTGGACTGGGATCGTCGGGTGGACGTGTACTCGTCCAGTCTGATCTACGCTTGGCCCGATATTCGGAACAAGATGAAATTTATACCCGGAGTAATGCGCATTTCTCACATGGAGTGGATCAAGGCCGACTACAAGGCTCCCAGCACGCGGCCGGAGGGGTTAGGAGACTTTATAAAGGGTAAGGCCGTGGATTGGATCGTGAGCAAGATTCTTCCGGAGGAAAATCCACTTGCTCCGGGTAAGGAACGCGAATGGGAGCGACGCCTTCGGGAGGTCGATCCGGCATATCGTGTGACGGCAGTCAAGATTACGGCAATGGATGAAGACGCCCTTGGTATGCTTTCGTCCTTAACGACAAAAGTTACTTATACTTGGGGTGTCCCTACCCCGAACATCACGGTAAACTACGAGTATCGATCGACCAACTGGATTGGGTTCGGAGAACGCAAGGAACGAGCCAAACTGACGCTATCGCGGAGCGCCGCCGAACGGAGCCCCTTTTATTTCCCGCAGGTGAACTGGCGACCAATCCAAGTTGGGAGGCGCTGACTTCGACCGGAAAACCGCCGACATCTTCGTCGTTTCCCGCCCCATTATGTCAACTTTGACAACTCAAATCCATTGCCTTAGCTGCAAGTAATACTTGTGCAACCCGTTTCTCGGACATCTTCCGCTCTCTTGTAAATTGGCGCAAGAAAAAAACAGGATCAAGGCAGATTCATATTGTTATAATAGATGAAAAATAACATTTGATAATTATTTGATTTTTTCGGTGCTAATCAAGTGTCACTTTCCGATACAGAAGGTCGAGAATATTTGGGTGAGCATGTCTTCGGTCGTTGTCTCACCGGTTATAGCGCCGAGATAGCGGATGGCGTTATGGAGTCCGATGAGGACGATTTCCTCGCTCAATTTTTGATCGAGCTGCGCGATCGAGCCTTCGATGTCCGATCTCGCCCGCAAAAGCAAATCGTGATGACGGGCGTCGGAAACCAGAAACCCCGATGATTCAATATCTTCCGGAGAAAAGGGCCCGATAATCGCTTCCTCGAGTTTATCCAACCCCTGACCCGTTTTCGCTGATATGTTTACGATGTCGACGCCGGCATCCCGGATTTCGGGTGCGACTCCATCTGGGGAATCGAGATCGATCTTATTTACTGCAATGACACGTCTTAGGTCCTTTGATTCCTCGAGTATCTCGCGGTCTTCACCTTTCAATTCTTCGGAATTGTCCAAAACCACAACGACCAGGTCGGCATCGGCCATGGCGCGCCTGGCACGTTCGACCCCGATGCTTTCAACCGTATCGATCGTTTCCCGGAGGCCGGCGGTGTCCATCAGCGAAACCGGAATATCACCGATCGTAAAACTCTCGCGGATCTGATCCCGGGTGGTTCCCGGAATCTCCGTCACGATGGCATGGTCCTGTCCAAGCAAAGCGTTGAACAAACTGGACTTACCGACGTTCGGCCGGCCCACGAGGGCCACTTTAAGTCCTTCCCGCAGGAGTTTCCCGGCCCTGAAAGTAGCAGTCAATTTTCCCAGTTCGACCGCAATTTCAGAAAGGCTTTCCCTAATGCCCTCGATTTGAACATCGGGAAGATCGTCTTCGACAAACTCGAGCGCCGATTCAAGTACGACGATGACGCTCAGCAAGTCGTCCTTGAGCGGCTGAAGCTGATGCGAAAACTCCCCGCGCAGCTGCCGGATCGCCTGCCGCGTCATTGCAATGCTGTTGGCATCGATCAAATCACGAATCGCTTCGGCCTGAGCCAGATCGATTCGCCCGTTGGCGAGTGCGCGGAGGGTAAATTCACCGGGATCGGCGAGCCGCGCGTCAAACGAGAGGCAAATATCTAAAACCCGGCGCAATACGACCGGTGATCCGTGACAGCTGATCTCGATCACATCTTCGCCCGTAAACGAATGCGGAGAGCGAAAATAGGTGATCAACGCTTCGTCGATAATATCGCCGGTTTCCGGATCACGGATTTGTATAAGAGTTGCTTCTCTTGGAACGGGATTGAGATTGCGTTCGGAGCTAAGTTTTTGGGCGATCGGAACCGAGAGTTCGCCGCTCAGCCGAATCACTCCGATTCCGCTGCGTCCGAAGGGTGTTGCTAGCGCGACGATCGTGTCCATGGCGTTAAATAGCACCTTTTCCGGGCAGTGCGTTGAACCACCCCGACGCTAAGGCGGCACTCCTTATCAAGAAGGGGGGTTTTGAGATCAACCACCCCGGCGCTAAGGCGTCACGCCTCCTTATTAAGGAGGGGAGCCTTGAGATTGACCACTCCGGTTAAGGCGGCACTTCTTATCAAGGAGGAAAGTTTGGAGATCAACCACCCCGGCGCTGAAGCGCCACCCCTCCTTAGTAAGGAGGGGAGCCTTGAGATTAACCACTCCGACTAAAGCGCGACCACTCCTCAGCAAGGAGGTGTGCCTTAAGAATAAGGGGGTTTAATCCTTTAACTTGATCTGGAGACGCCTGTCGCGGCCTTCGCCGACCGATTCGGTCGTCAAATCATCGACGTCCTGAAGCGCAAGATGGATGGCTCGTCTTTCGGTAGAATTCAAAACCCCGAAAGTAAACGGAATTCCCTTTTCGCGGACGCTTTCCGCCGCATATTTGGCCATAGCGTGGAGCTCGGCCTTTCGCGTTTTGCGGAATCCTTCGGCGTCACAAATAAAACGGTGTTCGCGGTCGATTTCACGACCGTAAACCTGAAACAAAAGGGTCTCAAATGCGTCAAGCAATTCGCCGTTTTCACTCAGCACAAACGAGACATCCTCACCGCTTATATTCAGGATGCAGCCTTCGGCATCATCCCATTCGGATGCGACATCCAAATCAAAACCGAAATCGGCAATCAACCCTGTCAAAAACTCTTCAGCGTTTTGGCAAATTTCTTTCATAAATCGTTTTTATGACGCCAGCTTCGGATCCTTCGCTCCTGCGCTTTCGAGCGCATCGGCGTCGGCATCCTTATTGAGCCAGTTGATAAGCATCTGCTGCCCAAACATAATGATGTTTCCGGTAAACCAATAAAGCAGCAAACCGGAAGGCGCTCCCCACATTATCCAGAGCATCATTATCGGCATGATGTAGGTCATCATCTTTTGCTGCATCTGCTGCTCTGGGGTTACGGCCGGAGTCGTCGGCGAAAACTTAAAAGAAAGGACCATCGAAATCGCAAAAGCGAATTCCAGTATGTGATACGGATCTCCCGACGATAAATCGGGCAGCCACATAAATGTTTCCTGCCGGAAACCAAGGTATATCGAGACCGTGATATAAAGCGCGATGATCAGCGGAAACTGCAGCAGCATCGGAAGACAGCCGCCGATCGGCACCGCATCCTTTGTCATCTTGAGCTGATCCATCTGGAGTTTTCGCATCTCCGGGTCATCGTTTGGAATGCCCTTTTTCTGCATCGCCTTCATCTTGTCCTGGAGAGCTTTCATCTTCGGCGCGTTTTTCTGCGCTTTTTTAAAGGATTTTGATGAATACCAGCGAAGCGGAAAGAGCAATGAATAAAACAAAAGTGTAAAGATGATGATCGAAATCCCGTAGTTATGCGTGAAGTTGTATAAAAACCTGAGGCAATAAAGGATCGGAACCGAAAGCGGTTTGGTTAAAAACCTGAACCAGCCGTAATTGATATAGTCTTCGATATCGATCACGCGGCCGACAGCTTCTGTCAGGTCCTTGTTATAGTCGGTTAATACGAAATAATCCTTGGTACCCGTGTAGATGCGTGTCGGCGAACCGTCGGCGTTGATCGGGACATAAGCCGTCATCAAATGCTTGATGGTTTTTGTGCTCTGGCTGCGGCTGATCCAGGCGAAAATGCCGTCATAAAAGGGTTCGGTTTCGACCTCATATTTCTCGGAGTGGAATTCAAGGCCCGATGTCTTAGTCGACGGAATCGCCGCCATGGCAAAATATGTGTCGCCGACTCCGGCCCAGTCAATTTCACCCGGAACCTTGACGCTCCCTGTTTCTTTTCCGCTTTCGATTATCGATACGGCATATTGCCGATCTGCGCCGCCGTCTATATAGGAGACACCCTCGGGCTCAACCTTGTAGAAATCATACCGTTCGATCTTTTGATCGCCGATGCTCGGCCCGATCACGAGTCTCGTGTTGGGAACGGGTTTGCCGTCCTTCGTAAGCTCGACCGATAGATCCGTGACATAACTGTCGGCGCGAAATAAAAAACTCTTGGTTATTTCCGTTCCGTCCGCACTCTTCAGGGTGAAATCGATCTTTTTTGACTCGTTTCCGGCGAGCTCGATTACGCCGTCGCTCACCGAAACTTCGTAATTCCGCCGGTTTAGCAAAGAATCGCGTTTCGCATCTCCCGTATTGAGTAAAAAGGGAACACGGCGGGGTTCACGTTTTAAACCCTCGGGCGAAATCAGCTCAAGCGGTTGTTTTACCGAATCGGTCGACCCCTGTCCATAGAGGGGTTTTCTCTCGTCTTTGTTTTTTGAATCGTTGACCAATAAGATCCAGCTCGTCGCGACCGCGCCTTTTGAATCGAGTTTGGCTTCATAGAGCGGCGTTTTGATCGTCAGCGTTTTATTGGGGGTCTCATCAACCGCGGTGTCTTCAGGATCGGCTTTCTCCCCGTCAGGAGTCCCCGACGGTTCGGGTGTAGCGGGCTCCGGCGTTTCCGTATTTAAATTGGCGGTATTTGCCTGCCCAAGGTTGGCGGTCTGGTCAACCGGCGGTTCAGGCGCGAAAAAATATCCCCAGGCGGTGAGAACTACCAGCGAGAGCACTGCGGCCAGTAAAAACCGGCTTTGGGACTGTTTATTTGGATCTTCCATTATGTTTTAAGTCTCGGACCGGGTCCGCCGCTCACCATTAACTAACCGGATCATGTCCGCCCTTACAAAACGGCTGGCACCTGCAGATTCGCTTTACACCCATCCAGCTTCCGCGCACGGCACCGTATTTTTCCACCGCTGCCTGCGTATATTCCGAACAGGTCGGGGTAAACCGGCAAGATGCCGGCAAAAACGGCGATATCAGCGCCTTGTAAAGCTTTAACAGGTCTATAAACAAGAATCTCATCTGTTTAGTCTACGCCCCGGTCAACGTCTTTGTTTGCGGCGGATTCAAATTCAAAAATCTTGGCGATGATTCGCTTAAATTCATCAACCGGCCCATCGAGTTTTACGGCGACCAGCTCGCGGCGTGCATTTAAGACCCAATCGAAGTTTCCCCTTAGCCCGCCGAGCTCGGCCTTGCAAAGCCTGAAAGTCTCACGAAGCAGCCGTTTCGCCCGATTTCTTTTAACCGCGTTTCCAACGGCCTTTTTGGTCGCGGTGACCCCTAAACGATGAAAAGACGTTTCCGACGGCAAAATAAAAGCCGTCATAAAACGCCCTTCAATACGCCTGCCGCGGTTATAAACCCTTTGGAAATCGGCCCTTTTCCTAAGTCGATTCTCCTTCGGCAAACTGAATCTTAATAATGGTGAACGGTCAGTCTTTTGCGGCCCTTCGCCCGGCGGCGTTTGATTACGTTGCGGCCGGCGGGTGTGCTCATCCGGGCCCGAAACCCGTGCTTTTTCGCCCGGCGCCGATTGTTCGGTTGATATGTTCTTTTTGGCATACTTATCCATCCTCTCACTCAAAAGTGAAACTCTAGATTCTATGGATAAACAGGGGGGATGTCAAAGGGAAACTCAGGGCGGACATACTGAGTACTGAGTGGGCAATTCTAAAATCAGTCTCGTCAATCGCAGCCGCAGCAGCAATTTTTTCAATTCTTCCTATATGTTCTTTTGTGCCCCCCGGCAGTGAATCCTCTTCAGCCTTCGGTCCGCTTGATTCGTCGACCGTCAAATATGATCTCACCGGCGGCGATTCGCCTGACCGCTTCAACATATGAATCGTGTTCGAGTTTGATGATTCTTTTTGAAAGCGTTTCGGGCGTATCGTCATCCAAAACCTCGACGGATTTTTGGAGGATTATCGCGCCGTGATCAAGGTGTTCATCGACAAAATGGACCGTGCACCCGGAAATCTTTACCCCGTATTCGATTGCCTGTCGCTGTGCGTCAAGCCCCTTGAATGAAGGCAGCAGACTCGGATGGATATTGACAATCCGGTTGGGAAACGCCCTGATAAAGTCTGAAGAAAGAAGCCGCATATAACCGGCGAGGCAGACAAGTTCAACCCCGCGCTTGTTGAGTTCAGATATAATTTCCCGGTCGTGCTCGTCCCGCGAGCGACCTTTTCTTAATACGGTAAGCGTTTCAACCCCGCGCGATTCGGCCTTTTCAATACCGGGCGCTTTCGATTTGTCGCTAATCACAACCGCAACTTCGGAATCGGGAATCGATCCGCTTTTAACCGCCTCGGTTATCGCGACCATATTTGAACCGCGGCCGGAGATTAAGATACCGAATTTCATAAGTTCCTTTTGCGGCCGTTGCGCATAACCCTAGACCAAACGGACATTCTTGCCGCCCTCGACGATGCGACCGATTTCAAAGCACCGTTCATCCTGTCCTTCCATGTGCGAGAGAATCTTAGATTTGTCCGCTTCCGAACAGACGATCACCATCCCAATTCCCATATTGAACGTGCGAAACATTTCGTTATCTTCAACGTTGCCCAGTGCTTTCATCACACCAAAAACCGGAAGTTCATCCCACGTTCCGCGGTTTATTTCGACCGCCGCATTTTCTGGAAGAATCCGGGGAATATTCTCCAACAGTCCGCCCCCGGTAATATGAGCGAGCCCCTTGACCACATCTTTGTCGAGCAACCCCGTTAATTCCTGGAGATAACTCCGGTGCGGCGTCAGCAATGCCTCGCCGACTGTCGCCCCGTCCAATTCTGGAACGACATCGTTCACGCCGTAATTGCCGATTTCAAAAAACAGCTTTCGGGCTAGCGAATAACCGTTTGTGTGTAGCCCCGTTGACGGAAGGCCGAGGACGACATCTCCGGCCCTTATCGATTTGCCGTCGATCACCCTTGACTTATCGACGATTCCGACTACAAACCCCGCCAAATCATATTCACCGTCAGAATAAAATCCGGGCATTTCTGCCGTTTCGCCCCCTAGCAACACACATCCGTTTTGCTTGCAAGCGATTGCCAAACCCTCGACAACTGATGCCGTGGTTTCGGCAGAAAGCTTCCCGGTAGCAAAATAATCAAGGAAAAAAAGCGGTGTGGCGCCCTGAACCAGAATGTCGCCTACGCAATGATTTACCAGGTCCTGGCCGATCGTATTGTGAATTCCGGTTTCAAATGCGATTTTGAGTTTCGTGCCCACGCCGTCGGCCGAGGCGACCAGAATCGGATCGGACATTTCGGGAAATTTAGCGTCAAACATTCCGCCAAAACTACCGATATCGGTCAGCGTCCGGGCGTTGAAAGTGGATTTAGCGAAGGCGCTAATTCTTTTAACTGCCTCATTTGCGGTATCGATTGAGACACCCGCGTCGGAATACGAAACTGGTTTTGTCATAATTTACCGTGATTATAAAGATTACGCGGGTCAAACGTAAGTGCAAGCGTCGCATTTATTGTGAAACGGTATTTAACGGTTCTATTTTTTTGGGATCGAACGTGATATTCTCCACATATATTTATACCCCCTGTAAGTGATACGATTTCAATAGAAAGCATCGGGAATCGATTGTTCAAAAGTAACGCCCATATGATCAGTATTGAGTATTTGTTGGGCATGGAAGAAAAGAGGTGTGAGATGAAAGCAATGAAAAGTCAATTTATCGGAATTCTATCGATGGTACTGTTTTTAGGAGCCATCGATACGTTTTCGCAGCGTAAACCGCAGATTCGCCGCGCGAAAAAGAGTTCGAGCGCGAGAGCGAACAACTATAAAATAGAAACGGGTGAGAAAATACGTGTTCGCCTCGAGGATGAGATCAACTCCAAATCCTCCCGGAAAGGAGAAACATTCAGGACGAAAGTTACCGAGCCGGTCTATTCGAACACAGGTGTCATCGTGATACCCGCGGGAAGTTCGATTACGGGCCGGATCGATCAGGTCACACCCGCCCAAAAGGGAGGCGACCCGGGTACGATTGACGTGAGTTTTTATCAATTGCGTCTTCCGAACGGCACTACCCGGACGATCAATGGTTCTTTGTCGAATCTTGATAGTGACAAGGCGACAAGTGACAATGAAGGAACCGCGTCCGGCGGAAAAATGAAGCACCGCAAAATCATCTTTATTGGCGGCGGTACGGCCGGAGGGGCGATCCTGGGTGGCGTAATCGGAGGCGGAAAGGGTGCCTTGATTGGCGGGATCATCGGTGCGGTCGGTGGTATCATCGGCGAAAAAAGCATTAAGGGAAAGGACGCAGTTGTAAAATCGGGGACTGAGTTTGGAGTCTACATCAACCAGCCCTTTTATCTGCCGAAATTCGTCGGGACCGACATTTACGAAGAAGAGGAAACCGTCAATCAAACGGAAAATGTAGGAACGACCGGTTCAAGAACTTACATAGTTCAGCGCGGTGACACTCTGGGCGGTATCAGCCGTAAAATGTATGGCACTTCCAGCCGGTATATGGACATTTACAATGCCAATCGCGACAGACTAAGCAGTCCTAACAGTGTTGAGGTCGGACAAGAATTGGTAATTCCCTAGATTAACGGTAATTCGATTCGTTAAACAGAGGCCGGTTGAAAACCGGCCGCGTTCAAGTGATCGCCTTGCATTAAAAGCAAAAGCCGGGTCTTCGGATGATTTGAATTGGGCAATCAGGCGTTTGAGCCCATCGTGTTAACTCGATTTTGTGTTTCACAGGGCAAAGCCGCGGCAAAATTCAAAAGCCGCTATTCGCCGTGATCCCAAATTCATCTAATAAGATCATTGCAAATTTTTGCTCAGAATTGACCTCAAATTCCCTTTTTTCGCCATTCGCAGTTACGATAAATTTATTATCAGTGAGTGTTTTCCGGCCCGCTTCGAGCATCAGCGAGCAAAGTTTACCATGCGTGAAATGAGAATTGGGAGAAGTCTGGTTATAAACGCACATTCCCGCAAACTCAGATAGATCCCGCTCCATGTTTTTGAATTTATACTGTTTTTTCCATCCGTCTTCGGCTTTTTTGGCGACTTCGAGAAAACCGCCTGTCTCATTAATCCGGAATATGCCGTTTGAATCCTTTTGCTCAATGCCAGGCCAGATTTTAAGCGGCTCTGCGCTAAAGTCGCCAAACCCTGCGTCAACCAAATATTGCTCTTCATTTACAACTGAAACAATTGCCAGGTGATCATATTCATCTCCATAGTCACCGTCGGCATTTGCAACACGCGCTGAAATGATCTTTGTTTTATAACCCAGGTTATTGAGCAACTCATTAAAGAGGCCGTTCAGTTCATAGCAAAAACCGCCGCGGCGCTTCTTGACTATTTTTCGGTAGAATCGACCAACATCCAGCGTGATTTCATTTCCCCAATGAATATCGAGATTCTCAAACGGCACGTGCAGAAGGTGCGCTAACTGGATTGCTCTCAGGTTTTCCAGATTCGGGGCCATTTTTGAATCGTTAAACCCGATTCTCTCAAGATATGATTCCAGTTCCATAATTTATCCAATTATAGCGAAGCATGAAAAAAATCGGTAAATCATTACTTCCTCCTTGGGAAGGAGCGTGATAAGAACAATCAGCAGTTGAACAACCACCCCCCGGCTAAGGCCGGACCCCTCCTGGCCGGGAGGGGAGCCGTGTGAAATCTGATATTTGTAATCGCGAAGCGGACAACTACCCCCCAGGCTAAAGCCATAGCCCCTTTTGGAAAGGAGGGGAATTGTTAAGCACGGGAAACCGACTTGCTTTCCGGAAACATATTACAAAGAATGATGATTAAAGTTGACTGGGATTGCGCTCCGCGTTTAGCATTTTCGACAGGGGAAAATATATGAGTTTCACATTGACGGATTTGGGTTCTGCAAACTTCGAGTTTCGCGCAAACGTATGGAATTGGAAAACGGCCCTTGAGATAATCAAATCGTTTGACATCGTAAGCGAAGGAACAATCCGGCAGATGGGTTATAACGCGACGGGCGTTTCGGTGCCAAGCGAGATTGCGTGGAAAATCGGCGAAAAGATAAAGGAAGAGATTCTGCCCAAGCTGGAGCCGGATAAGCGTATGTTTGCGGATTTGAGTATCACCGATAAACCCGATGACGGTACGATTTACAAAGATCCCGATGATCAGTGGAAAAACTACAGCGCGAAACACGATTGGCTCGCCGACTTTGCAGATTTTTGCATTAAATCCAAAGGGTTTCAGGTTTACTAAGCTTATTGATGGAAATTTGGCAGCAAATCGAACCCATATTCGGCGAACTCTGGTTTCAAATCGTCTCACTTATCGTTTTGGCAACGGTTCACGGTTATGCGGGCGCATGGCTCGCGGTTCGGATGCTTTTCAGGCCCCGGCACCCGGTCAAAATTCTCGGTTTTACCGTTTTTCCGCAGGGAATGATTCCCCGGCACCGGACGCGTCTTGCGGAGGCAATCGGGAAAGCCGTCGGTCAGGAACTCGTATCAAAGGAAACCGTCCTCGAAGAACTGTTTGAAAAGGAATTTCTCCAAAGAAAAATTCAAGGCGTCGTAAATTCCTACACGCAGGACTTGATCTCACAGAATTACCCTTCGCTGATCGATGCGCTGCCGGATAATCTTCGCGCCCCTGTTCTTGAATCCGTTGCAACGCTTAACAAAAAGATCGGCGCTTACGTGGCAAAGGTCATTCAAAGCGAAGAGACCCTCGAATCAGTGGAGGGTTTTGTGGGGCGACGGGTTGACGAGGTTCTATCGCAAACCGTTTCGGAGGCGGTAACCGAAGAAACGTATCGTAATCTGCTGGATTTTCTTGAAACAAGAATCCGCACGATAGTTCGCGAACCTGCGCTGGAGGAAAAAATCAGCGAATTTATCAGTCGTCGTGTAGACGACCTTGTCAATACTGAAACGCCGCTTTCACAGATGTTTACGGCTGACGCGATCCTGCTTCTGAAAGAGAAGGCCGTAGAGCAGATCGAACCGATCGTCCATCAGCTTGCCGAACTTGCAACCGAAGACCGAACGAAAAACCAAATCGGCGCCCTGATCAAAAAGGAGGTTCATAATTATTATGAGCAGCTTCCCTTTATAAAGAAGATCTTTGTTTCACGCGATAATCTGCTGAGGGAAGTCGATGATCTGGTCGACGAAAGTCTTCCGAAACGAATCGAAGAAACGCTCCAGGGCGATTTCTTTGCCGCCGAGGCGGAACGATTTGTCAGCGCTACGATCGATAAATCGCTGGCCCGCCCGCTTCCGGAATTGATCGGCCAACTAGAGCCCGGACAATTGGACCGGCTGAAAGAGCAGATCACGCGTAATCTCCTTTTAATACTGCAGGGAGACGAAATGCAAAAGTCGATTTCAGCTTATCTTACCGATTCACTTGAAAACATACGCCACCAGAGGATTGGAGCTGTACTTCGGTCCGCCCATCCGGGTGCGGCGCTGAAAATAAAACAGACGCTCTCCAAAGGCCTCGTAAGTATTCTTGTCAACGAAGATACGAAGAGGATTATAAACTCGGTGCTGGCAACCCAAATCGAGACCCTGATTCACACGCCGATCGGAAGACTTTCAAGTCATATCTCGGAAGAACAACTTTCGAGCGCGGGCGAATCTTTGACTAACTCGATAATTTCGGCCGCCAAGGCAAAGCTTCCCGAAGCGATCCAGGAATTTAATATCGGCGGAGTCGTCCGCGACAAGGTCAACCAGTACCCGGCGGAAAAACTTGAAGCACTTGTAATGTCGGTTGCCAAAGAACACCTCCGGACCATCGAATTATTCGGCGCCATATTCGGGTTTTTGATTGGCGCGATGCAGGGAATTCAGTTTTATTTTTTCTCGAAATAAGGCAGGAAAGCGTGTGATTAGTTTTTAACCCGAAATAATTAGAGGAAACTCCTCATTTCGGTGAATTCCGCATCTGAATCGCAGATCAAATCCACCGACTTCCATTCGTTGACGTATAAACCTACTACCCGCAGGCCAAAACCCCAGGAAGAAATTAACCTGGCGGATTCTTCGATCTGATTTTTGTGCTCTTCAAACTCCGCCACATTGGCCGCGCAATCAAAATGGCCTACGACCGCGAGAATCAAGGGTTTATGCGCCTTGACCGATATTTTCACTCTTTCAAAAACACGTTTGACGCCATCCCTTTCGCCGGAAGCTAGAATCCGGTCGACTCCCGGCTCGGTGATCATATCAACCTGTTCGACCGGTCCGTTTAGTTTGACCCAGTCGGAAACCGGTGTTTGCACTCGCCCGTCAATGCAGTTGATCGCCACACCAAATTTATATTTACTCTTCATACGCTTTAAACTTAGTGAGTATTCTCACAGTTTTTTAGCCGAATGTTAAATTCTTCAGAACTTTTTCTTTTTGAAAAGCGTTCAAATCACCGACGCCGAAGATTTGAAATGGATGAATTGGGGAGGAATCGATGAAAAAGACAGGCATAATCATATTTATCGCCGCATTGGCGGTTGGGGTTGTTTTGGCGAATATTTTCTCTTTTGGAAGATATTTCACGGATTCGAAATTCCCGTTTTCGATCGGGTCAAAAATAAAGGGTTCGGGGAATGTTGTAACACAAAAGCGAGAATTGAATGGATTCAATTCGATAGAAGTCAGCGGAGCATTTAAGGTAGTCGTCGTCGCGCAGAAAGATTTCGGTGTAGTGGTTGAGGCCGACGATAACATTATCCCGCTTGTAATAACGGAAGTCGACGATCAAACTCTCGAAATAAAACGAGACCGGAGTTTTTCAACCGGCAGTGCTGTTACGATTCGGGTTTTTGCGCCGAATATAGAAGGAATTGAAAATTCGGGTGCTTCAAATGTACGCGTATCAAACCTCGCAAACGATTCCCTCGAGATCCATTCGAGCGGTGCATCAAAAACCGAGTTGGAAGGATCGACCGGCCGTCTTTCAGTCGAATTGAGCGGCGCGAGCTCGATTGAGGCATCGGATCTGAATTCAGAACGCGCATCCATTGACGGCAGCGGCGCAAGTTTTGCCGCGGTTACTGCGACAAAAGAACTGTCGGTCGATCTTTCAGGAGCGAGCCGGGTTCGATACAAGGGAAATCCGGAAAAACTGGTCAGGAATACCTCCGGAGCCAGCCGGGTAACACAAGATGATTAGATTTTAAAACCAATTAAGCAAACAACCATCCGGAATCTTTTTCGGGTGGTTTTTTTTTCTCGTTTCGTCTTGTACCGAATACATTTCCCAAACCGCTTCCAGAGTTTGCTGAAGTTTTTTTGGTCCGAAAAATTTTTTTTTACCCTCAAATTCTTGTAAAGAAAAGGCTTCGTTTAGTTTAAATATTGTTTATTGTAAATCCTGTGGATAACTACTTGCTATTCTATATTTTCTTTGATAGTCTTTGACTCGTTTCCAGTAAAAATACCCTTGTAAGTGATTGATAACATTGGACTTAATGTATTACTTTAGCTTTTAAACATTTTTTCGCCAGCCTGTGGAAAAACTTGTGGAAAAAACTAATAATTTGAAGCCGTTAATCCTCCAAAGTTACCAAACCGTAATAACTTGTCACTTTTCTTAAAGTAGGTTTTTGCGACGTTTTTGAACCCCCCAAAGAATCGGTGACTGCTTAAGGGTTTGGTTAAAAATTTGTACGTTGTTTTGGCGGAGAGTGAAAGAAATGGGTGCGTCGGTAGAAAATCAAACTATTTGGGATAACATACTCGGTTCGGTTCAAAAACGTTTAAACGGTCAAATATTCGATACCTGGTTTCGCCCGATTGAATTTGACGGTTGTGATGAAGAAAACGGAATCGTTCATTTAAAGGCCAGCCAGATAAATAAGGAATGGATAGATTCAAACTATTTGGGCCTGATCAGCAAGACAATGTCTGATCTCAATCTTGATAATTACCGTCTTGATTGGGAAGTCGAAGAAACCGAATTCGGCAATGAAAAAGGTGATGATGACTTCGATGCACAATCTGCCGGGCTGACGGACGACTTTGAAACCGATTCCCGGGCCGCTCAAACGGATGCTCCGACCAAATGGGTCGATCTTGAGCCGGTTGAAAACACGCTCAACGCAAAATACACGTTCGAAAGATTTGTTGTAGGTTCGTGCAACCAGTTTGCCCATGCCGCAGCCGAAGCGATCGTCGAAGCCCCGGGCAAAACCTATAATCCGATGTTTATCTATGGAGGGGTCGGCCTTGGAAAGACCCATCTTATGCACGCCACGGGCCACGCCATCCGTGAGCGCAACCGCCATCTGCGGGTTGCTTATATATCTTCTGAAAAATTTATGAACGAGTTGATCAATGCAATTCGTTATGACCAGACCCAGACTTTTCGCGAAAAATACCGTTCAATCGATGTGCTTTTGATGGATGACGTGCAGTTTCTGGCGGGAAAGGAGCGCACTCAGGAAGAATTTTTCCATACGTTTAACACTCTTCACAATGACCAAAAGCAAATTGTAATCACATCGGACTGTCCGCCGAGGGAAATCCCAACGCTCGAAGAGAGGCTTCATTCACGGTTCGAATGGGGCCTGATCGCTGATATGGAACCGCCCGATCTGGAGACAAAGGTGGCGATACTCAAACGAAAAGCCGATCAGAGCGGTGTCGACCTGCCCGACGAAATAGCTTTTTTTATCGCCAATAAGGTAAAAAGCAACGTCCGCGAACTTGAAGGCACGCTCGTCAGGCTGATTGCTATCTCATCACTCCGCGGCCTGCCGATTTCGAAAATGCTGGCCCAGGATGCGATGAAAAACATCATCGACGCGGAGACCGCGGAAGGAATCACGATCGAACGGATAACGAAAATGGTGGCCAATCATTTTGACCTGGCGCTCGAGGAAATTAAATCAAAAAACAATTCTAGGGATATCGCGCTGCCGAGACAGGTCGCGATGTATCTTTGTAAGCGGTTGACAAAACACAGCTTTCCCGAAATCGGCAGAGCCTTCGGCGGCAAACACCATACGACGGTTATGCACTCGGTCGACAAGATTGAAAACCTGATCAAAGAGGACCGGGATTTCCACAAGGTGATCAGCGAGTTTATAGATAATCTTTGCAGTTAGATGAGCCGAATTGCGTGCTCCGACTGGGTTGAGGTTTTACACAGTCAATGGATTTTTGAAAACCGGTTTAACTTATTTGTTTGTGGCTATTTAAGATTATTTTTTCCACATTTCCACAAACCACGACGAAGAGCAGTTGTGGAAAAAACCCGAGCCGGGAGAAATGTCGATTTTTTTCCACATGCAAACGTCTAAAGATTTCTTTATCCACAGAACCTGTGGACGCGTAAATGGTTTATTTTTGGCAAGTTAACGCGGTTTTCCACTTGTTCACAGGCCCTACTGCTACTACTGGAAATATATAGTATTTTTGAACTATTAGAATTAGTAAAATGTAGCCGTGATCGGTTTTTGGGAGAGACGCCACCGCCAGGGAGAGTGGTTATCAGCTAGCAGATGGATGAGGGAATGGAAGATTAAGGGCTAGATCCCACAGCCCGTACGATTCCGGAAGATGAAAAAGATATTTGTTTTGATTCTCTTTTCAGGATTGTCGGCCGGCTGCACGGCGACCAATCCCGTCACAGAAAAGACGATTACGTTTTCCGATCGAACAAGCGCTGAGATAACGTTTGAAATCGTTTCCGAATCTAAGGAAGACCGGGTTCTTAATGTGGGTTTTATCCAGGATGAAATGTTAAACCGGGAATCCGAGGTAAATGCGAGGGTTCACGAGATTTGGAACAACGTGAAAATCGAAGCGGAAAGAGAAGAAATTGACGAAGGGTTGATTAAATTTGTTTTTTTATCGGATTTTGACGAGATAAAGCAGAAACCGGTTTACGGTGTTTTGCTCTATGAGGCCGTCAGAACCGAAAACGGACGATGGACGATTCGGAAAGTGGGTTGAATCGAAAAAATTATCGAAGGAAATCAGGAGAACGGCGAAAATGGAATTTGTAATTAAACAAAGTGCACTTAAAAAAGAACTCGGTTTTGTGCAGGGTATCGTAGAGAAAAAATCTACAATCCCGGTGCTTTCAAATATTTTGGTCGAATCGGTCGGTGAAAACACGATCCGCATCGTCGGAACGGATTTGGACGTTACGATCCGCTGCGAGGCCGATGCCGAGATAAAAGAACCGGGTGCTATGTGTGTTCAGGCACGAAAATTATTCGATATCGTCCGGTTGGCTCCGGAGGGCGATATGCATTTCAAAAAGCTGGATAACGATTGGGTACAGCTTACTTTTAACAGTTCGAAATACCGTCTCGCCGGTGTCGCGCGTGACCAGTTTCCAGATGTACCTGATTTCAAATCGGCTCCGATGTCGCTACCGGCTGAGATTTTTGGACAGTTTATCCAAAACACGAGCTTTGCAATTACTAACGAGCAATCGCGGTTTACGCTTTCCGGAGCAAAATTTGTCGTTGTAGAAGGGTTGGCGCGAATGGTAGCAACCGACGGCCACCGTCTGGCGTTCATCGAAAGAAAGCTTGATAAACCGATCGAAAATACGATCGATACATTAATCCCTAAAAAATCCCTGATCGAGCTCGTGAAGATTTCCCGCGAAACCGAAAGCGATGTCAGTTTCGGTGAGGACGCCAATCACATCTATTTTGAAGTCGACGGCCGCCTGCTGACCTCAAGAAAACTATCCGGAACATTTCCGAATTATGAAATGGTGATCCCTAAAGACAATGATAAAAAAGCGATATTCGATTCGGGCGAGCTAAAGCGCGCCGTCGACCGCGTCGCATTGATGGCCGATGAGCGCACCCGTTCGATCCGGCTTACCATCCGTGAAGGAGAAATCGAAGTAACGGCCGCCAGCAGCGAAGAAGGCGAAGCAAAGGAGCACGTCCCGGTCGAATACAAGGGCGAAGAAGTCGAACTTGGATTTAACTCGCAATACCTGCAGGAATTTCTGAATATCGTTAGCTCGGCCGAAATGGAAGCGACCGAAACGCAGAACGAGACCGAAGGCGAAAAGGTCAAGGTCCGCGAAGCCGGAGTAAAACCGAAGATTGCCTTCGAGTTTAAGGACAGTAACGGTCAAACTCAGATGTCATTCGCCGGTGACAGCGAATACGATTACAAATACATTGTGATGCCATTGAGGATTTGATTTGATTGATAACACTGAAGAAGCGATTATAAACGGGTTCCATAGTGTGAATTGCTTTAACGGAAGCATTTATTAGCAATAAGATTGGAAAAAAAATCGAAGTTAATGACCTTATGCAGCGCGGTTATCGTTATGAGATAGCAGCGCGGGCGGGTAAGGATTTTGACGCGGAATTTAAGCCGGAATTCAGCCCGAGGCAAATGCTGGAAGCCGGTGTTTTTGAGGGAAAATACTTGAACGACTGCCGGGATGAGTTTCCGGAAAGCTGGTTTAAGAAGGCGAAGGTAAGCGATGTCGCAGACCCTTCGCTTAACTATTTTGGAATCAAAAGCAGGCAGTCGTTGCAGGTTTGGCGAAGTCGAGGCTGGATAATCGGGCCGGATCCGAGAGGTTGGTTTCAATGGTATTGCCGATACTATCTGGGGAGACGCATTCCGGAAGTAGACAAGAGGCAAATCAAACGATGGAAGAGTTTTGCCCGACACGCCGGGCAAATAAAAGCCAATTGCAGACCCGGGGATTTAGAATGCCGGCCGCGGCAAAGGCAAGCATTGTTACAATGGTCATATGACCCTTTTATTTAGCCGATCAAGCTGCCGGTGAATGCGATTTATGAGTTAAATAAACGAAGCGTCGATATCGCTGACTACGCTTTTTTTGTCCTTACTGTATCAATAACCGCCAGTAAACCAAATAACGCAAGGATTACCGCTGCGGCCCATTTCAGCAACATCGGAACGAACGGATAAAACCAGACCGTAAGCGGCATTACCACCAGCAGCAACGCCGTAAAGAAAATCGTTAATCCCCGCAAACGGGTCGCCCGGCTCGGGTAAGCAAATTTGACCGGGACGAAATGAAGCACCGCGAGAATAAAGACGATCGCGGCGTTTACCGATGATGGAAAGGAAAAGACGAAAACCAGATAAAAAACCGTTATGTTCCACATTACCGGAAAGCCGATAAAATAAAAGTCGTCGGAAACCATCCCTTCTTTGCCGTAATAAACGGCGGAAACAATCAAAATTAAAAATGCCAGCGTCAGGTTCAGGCCGGGACCCGCCAACCCCGTCATATATAAAAAATAGGCCGGGATGACGGCGTAATTGGCAAAATCGACTACATTGTCGATGGTCTTTCCGTTAATCCCCGGCAAGACTTCCGCCACCTTAAACTTCCGCGCCAGCGCCCCGTCGATCCCGTCAATCAGCAACGCAAAAATCAACCAGGACATCGCCGCCCGCCAGTCTCCGGCATTTATCGCCAAAATCGACATAAAGCCCGCGATAAGACCCGAAGCAGTAAAAAGATGGACGCACCAGGCAAGAGATTTTTCGAAATAGGAATGACTCATTTTCTAGCGCAGAGAGCACAGCCCATTATACGTATTCGGCGATTTCGTTTCATAGTTTAATTTTCTCGTCAGCCGATTCCGGATGCTAAAATCCAAGGTATATTTTGCAAACGTTAATCGAATCGCAAACCGAAGCAGCAAATAACACCCGAAGGGAGTATATCGATGTCATTTATTAAGCGATTATTCGGTGGATCCGATCATAACACCATAAACGAACTGCTCGAAGAGCAGGTCACGTATCTTAAAACGCTGAGAAAACCGGCGATCGCCCTGGTGAAATCACCGGATTCCAACAGCCGGATCGGAGGGTTTCCTTCACTGGACGAAAACATAGAATGGCCGGAATGGAACGGCGTGCCGCTTTCATTTTTGTGCCAGATTGACCTGACTGAGATAAATGGCGATTGTGACCGCAACGGTTTGCCGGCTTCCGGCATGCTTTATTTCTTTTACGATCAGCAGCAGGAAACCTGGGGGTTCGATCCGGAGGATCGGGGAAGCTGGCGAGTGATCTATTCTTTGCAGCCGGCGGAGTCGGTTCGGGCGGCGCCCGAAGGACTGGGTGAGGATGGCGTTTATAGGGAGAAACCGATCGCGTTTTCGCCCATCCTGACATTTCCGGATTCGCAGGATGAACGCATCGATACCCTTGAATTAAGCGATTCGCAATACGATCAGTATACCGGGATTTGCTCGGATGTTTTTGCGGAAACACCCGCCCACCATTTGTTTGGATATCCCTCACCGGTCCAGGGCAATGATATGGATCTTGAGTGCCAACTCGCTTCTAACGGTCTCAATTGCGGAGACCCCTCAGCATACGACGATCCCAAAGTAAAACAACTGGAAGCGGGCAGGTCGGAATGGATTCTCCTGCTTCAACTCGACACCGATGACGATACCGGAATGATGTGGGGCGATGGCGGCCGGCTCTATTTCTGGGTCAAGCAAGGCGACCTTAAGAAAGCCAATTTCGACGACTGCTGGATGGTTTTGCAGTGTTATTGACACCGCCGGATTGGCTTGACCAAGTATCCATTTCCGGCAAAACCGTATTATCATCGATCCAATGACCAATCGGGACGCGAGATCAACTCTTATAACGATTCTAAACCGAAAGGGCGTTGTCGTACTTGACGGCGGCCTTGCCACCGAGCTTGAAAAACTCGGGCATCGGCTCGATCATCCGCTCTGGTCGGCAAATCTGGTCAGGACTGACCCCGGGGCGATAAAAGCGGTTCATACTTCATATCTCAAGGCCGGCGCCGACGTTATTACGACGGCGAGCTATCAAGCGAGTTATCCCGGTTGTTCGGCCGCCGGAATGTCTGAAGAGGAAACCACCGATCTACTCAAAAAGACAGTTACACTGGCGTCCGAATCGAGGGAGGAGTTTCTTGACAGCGCACAAGATCTATTAAGACACGAATCGCTTCCGACTCCGGTCATAGCTGCAAGTATCGGCCCGTATGGCGCTTATCTTGCCAACGGCGCAGAATACACGGGAGATTACGGGGTCTCGAAGGAAGTGCTGTTTGATTTTCATCAAAAGCGCTGGGATGTGCTCGATAAGACGGAAGCCGATCTGTTTGCCTGTGAAACGATACCCGGTTTCGCGGAAGCGGAAGTGATCCTCGACCTGTTGGGTCAAACCCCCAATCGATACGCCTGCATTAGTTTTTCCTGCCGCGACGGCGAAAACATCAGCGACGGAACGCCGGTTAAAGAATGTGCCGAATTATTCGCTGGAAACGGACAGATCGCAGCCATCGGGATCAACTGCACTGCGCCCCGCCATATTTCGTCTTTAATAGAAAAAATAAGAATCGGCGCACCCGACAAGCCGATAGCCGTTTATCCGAACTCCGGCGAAACTTATGACGCCGGCGCAAAAACCTGGAAATCAGCGGCGGGCGGACCAACGCTCGCAGAAATGGCAAAAGAGTGGTATACAAAAGGCGCCAGACTGATCGGGGGCTGCTGTCGTATCGGACCTGACGACATACGCGAGGTGGAGCGCACGTTGAGAGTTGCCGATATATAAGTTGGTAACGCTATTAACCTGGATATTATTGTTGAAAATCAATTAACCCGGCATTACAATCACTTGTCCGGCCCCAAGTTTATGGGCCGGCGGGTCAATTGACAGGTATTCTATGTCTTGCGGAGGTAAAAAATGGACAACACTACAAATGCACTAAACTGGTTTGAAATACCGACGGCCGATATCGCCCGGGCCAGAAAATTTTACGAAACGATATTTGATATCGAGATGAACGAACTGCCTCTGGGTGAGCTGAAAATGGTTACATTCCCTTACAATCCCGGGAGCGGAACGGTCAGCGGGGCTTTGGTACAGCACGAACTTTATACGCCGATCGAAAACGGCGTACTCGTCTATCTTAACGCCAACCCGGAGATTCAAACGGTGATCGACCGGATCGAAGCTGCCGGAGGGACGATGACTCTGCCAAAAACTCAAATCAGCCCCGATATCGGTTATATGTGCATTTTTAAAGATACCGAGGGAAACCGGGTGGCGCTTCACGCGCAAAACTAGGTAATGATTTTGATGGACCTTTGCAAGGTTAAACTGCTATTACGGTAGCCGGGTTTTCTGTTGAATTTTCCCGCGAAGTGTGTAATTGTTTGGTCGATTCAAGGACAAATGATTTTATTCCGATGGCATATTCGGATACCGGCCATCAACATATCAATGTTACCCCAAAAACATAAGGAGAAAACAATGAAGGGTAAAATATGGGTTCTTTTGTTGTCTTTAGCGGCGATTACATTTAGCGCTTGCGCCGAGGCTGATCAAAGCGCGAATTCAAACCCCGTAAATACCGATACCGGTAATACGAATACTGCGGCGGCACCGGAAACTTCGGTCAAGGCAGTGATCGTAGATTTGGAAAAACAGGCCAATGAGGCCTACCAAAAGAAAGATGGAAAATTCTTCGAGGACCATTTGTCGGAAGACTTCGTAATAATCAACTCCGGCGGCCGAATGGATAAGGCGACGACCGTTAAGATGATCTCTGAACACAAATGCGAGGTAAAAGGATTCACGATCAGTGACGAAGACGTCGTCGAATTGACCGACAGCGCTGTACTGGTTACCTATAAAATAGCATCGGAATCGACCTGTGACGGCAAATCCACGCCGAGTCCGGAATGGGCGGCGAGTGTTTGGGTAAAAGACGGCGATAAGTGGACCGCGGTTTATCACCAGTCAACGGCTGCTGCCGATGCAAAAGGCGACGCCCCGGAGTCAACCCCGGTGGCTAAGGAAGAGGCAAAGCCCGATCAAGATCCTAACAAAGACCTGACCGCTGAGATTTCCAAGGTAGACCAAGGGTTATGGGAGGCTTGGACAAAGAAAGACGGGAAGCCGTTTGAGGATAATCTGACGTCAGATTACCTAAGGGTGCTTCCGTCAGGCAGTCAGAACAGGGAAGAGTCGATAAAAACCATTACGACACAGGACTGCACCGTAAAAAGCTTTTCAAACTCGAATTTTTCTACAAAAAAGGTTAGCGATACGGTAGTGTTTATGAGCTATCTGACCAATCTTGACGCGACCTGCGATGGAAACGCGCTCGCGAAACAGCACTGGTCGTCAAATGTCTATATCAAAGACGGCGACAACTGGCGGAGCGCCTTCTTTATGCATACGCCGATCTAGGCAAATTAATTGAGAGAAGTTTGATAAAAGGGCGGAAAACCGCCCTTTTTTTGTATCCAACAACTAGAGTTGACCAAAATCGAAAAGGGATTCTTCTTCGAGATCCGATTCGTCATCAAGCGGGGCCTTGTCCTTAAACGATAAATAGTTGAATTCCGACGAGGTCGTGATAATCATAAACGGCGTGCCCTCTTCATTGGCAAGCAAGAATGCGGTATCGACGATGATTCCTTTCCGGTAACTGAATGGGAACTGGTAAATGTCGCCCTTCTTCAGCAGTTTTTTTAAAACCGCGATATTTTCGTGTTCTTCGAGAACATAAACTGATTTCACCTGATTCGATAAATATTCCTCGACGGTGGCGGTTTCGGCCAGTTCAATACGTTCAGAAAACGATGAATCGACATCCTCGATTATTTCGCCGTCTTCGGTGATCGGGGTAAGAGCGGACTTTTCGACAAATTCACCGTCTTCGTTTTGGGTTGCAAAAGCGATCCCGCCTTTTCCAAACAAAGTTTGTCCGTCGCTGGCGATCGAGACGAGTTCGCATCGATTGCCGTCTTCGTCAAAGGCCTCGATATATATATCCCCGTACAATTTCGACCGGTCGACCTTCGTCATTTCGACCGAAAATTCGGTATCTAGTTTTGGAACTGTAAATGATAATTTTCTGGCCATCGGTGAATCAGCGAATAATATATGATAAATCCTATCGCCGATCAGCCAAAATCAAAAGTGCGGGAGAAAAGCATTAGCGCTGTCCGGCTTGGGACAAAATTGACTGCTCCGGGCAAGGCGCTCGCCGGGTAGCAATACTTGACAATCAAGCCGCCACTGCCCGATCCTAATCCAATGCCGATTAATCTTTCAAACAAGAAAAAGCGAGACGCCCAGGTTTCGATCGAAACCGTGAAACCCGGACGTGAAGTCAGATACATTGACAGCGAAGGCAAACAAACTCACAACGTCCGCCTTCTGAAATCGACTCTCGATCAACAGTTGGAGAATCTGCTTGCCGAAAGAAATCTCGAAGAGCTGGCGGCCGACTTGGTCATTGATGATCCGGAAATAGACACCGAAAAATTTGGAAAATATCTCACCGAAACGAGTCGCGTCTATGTATCCGAAAACAAGATCTCGTATCACGTGAAAGAAATCGAGGTGATTACCAACCCCGACGGATCGGAAAAGGAGCGGCGAGACCGGGAAGTAAAGCTTCAAAACGTGAATACCGACGTTCCCATTCCCTGGTCGAAAGTGATGATTCCGAAGGCCGAAGCGATTAGGAAATTTGTTTTTGCTTCAACCAAACAGATAATTCACACCAACGGCCTGACCTGGGACTTCCTCTTTGAGATCGCCAGCGAACTTCACAAGAAAAAGGTGCTGATGCTTGTCGGTGCCGGGAGCAAAGGCAATGAGCCGCTGGTTTTTCAGCGCGGGGGAAAGGCCTACCGCGGTTTTCTGGAGGGCAGGATAAAGGATGAGAGTTATGTTTTGCTGCTTCATCTTTCCAATATGGAGTTGAAAACCCCCGAATAGTGGCGGAATATTTGAAGTCCGCACATTCGCCGCCTGCCTCATTAACGGAGATTTTATTACCCGGATAGCCGATGAATCTCAAATACGACAAAGATAGGCTGACAAAAAAGCAGGGAACTTACTCTACCGGCCCAGCGGCAGCGCTCGAGGACCCGACTCTCCACGCCGGCGCTCAGGATTACAAGCGGCGGGTATCCGGATTGATGTACCCGATGGAGCCGGGTTTTATCGATGAAAAAATCCCAAATCTTGAGGGTTATGCGGTAACCCGAAAAATGGATGGGGAATTTTCGATGCTCTTTTTCGACGGCCGGGAAACTATATCTGTAAATCCGGGAGGAACCCTGCGGGTCGGGCTCCCGGCCCTTGCGGAATTGACCAAACACCTCAAGGACAACAAGATCAAAAGCGGAACTTTTGCCGCCGAACTGCACCTCAAGACCGATAAAAGGGAACGGATCCACGACGTTCTGCGAATTGTCAGGAATCCCAAAGCCCAAAAAGACCTAAACAAACTCCAGCTTTCGATTTTCGACATCGTTCAACTAAATGGGGAAGAATTCACCGACAGCGTCCGGACGCTTCAGAAACTCGGAGAAATTATTAAAAACGGCAACCTAGTCATGCCCGTGGATTATGAGATCACCGGCAACCGGAAAGACATCTCAAAGGCATTTGAGAAGTGGGTCACGGCAGGAGGATCAGAGGGCGTCGTCGTCCGCAACGAGCAAGTCGGCTGGTTTAAGATAAAGACTTCCCATACCCTCGATGCGGCAGTAATCGGTTTTAGCGACAGCGCCGGCGAACGTCAGGGACTCCTCCATGATCTCCTCGTGGGTTTGACGCGCAAGGACGGAAGCATTCAAACGATGGCAAAAGTCGGGGGCGGTTTTACCGATGACGACCGCACGGGGCTTCTTAAAAAACTAAAGAAAATCGTCGTCCCTTCGGATTATGTCGAAGTAAATTCGGCCCATCTCGCATACGAAATGGTAAAACCCGAACTCGTCGTTGAAATGAAGTGTCTCGATATAATTTCGGAAAATAGCCGCGGCGGTCAGATCAATCGAATGGTATTGGCCTGGAACGAGGATGAAATGGGTTATTCGGCGGTTAAAAGGATGCCGTTTGTAAGTATCATCTCTCCCCAATTCAGGCGTATCAGGGATGATAAATCGGTTAATGAAACGGAGACATCCGTCAAGCAGGTCGCGGCGCTGGTCGAGATTCCGGATATTGAGAAAAAGGTCGCCGATCTCGATCTTCCTCAGTCGGAAGTTCTAAAACGCGAGGTCATCACGAAGTCGCAGGGCGGGAAGGAAATGGTCCGCAAACTCCTCATTTGGAAGACCAATAAGGAATTGACCGAAGAATACCCGGCATTTGTCGTTTACTACACCGATTTCAGCACCGGCCGCAAGGACCCTCTGATAAACGAACTGATTCCGGCTAACACAAAGGCGGAAGCGGAGCGGAAATACGCCGATTTGTTTGCAAAGGCATATAAACAGGGTTGGGAGAAGCGATGACACTGGATCCCATATTTAATGATCCGCGGCTCAAATGGATCGCCCGCGAATGGGAAGAAAATGCGGAGCGGCTCGCGACCTGGGGGCTCAAGACACTTGTCAACCGGTTTGATGTCTGGGGTCAATACAGTCTCCGAAGCGACGGGATCGGACAGACCATAGGCGCGGTTACGCTACCGGTCAAGGACCTTCGGGGAAAGGGCGATCACGTCACTCACGACAAACTGACCCGCCATTTCAAGGGAAAAAAACGCAATGATTTGATCGGTCTTCATTGCACATCGGCAGAATCGACCTGCCGCTGGTTTGCGGTGGATCTTGATGTCCACGAAAAAACCGAATCGAACTACCTGGCAAATCTCAATTTCGAATCGATGAAGCATTGGCATAAAAAACTCCGCGACCAGATGCTTGACCCGGTTATTATCGATTCCAACGGAATGGGAAGCTACCATCTGCTTGTACTCTTAAACGAACCCTTTCCGCTCAAAGATGTCTATCAATTCCTTGTTGATACCTGTGCCGACTATCCCGATCTCGGCCTCGAGAGAAAGCCGGAGTATTTTCCCAGTTCGGCAAAACTGAAAGGATTGGGCAAATGGCTCCGGCTCCCGGGCCGGCATCATACGCATCCTCATTTTTCAAAGGTTTGGGTCGATGAGGACGGAGAAACATCCTGGCTCGAGGGGTTAAACGCAATCGAGTATCTGCTTACCGTCAGGCCGATGCCGCTGCCCGCTGCAAAGGTCAAGAAGAAGAAGGTGAAACAGGGCCGGGATGTCGAACCCAGCCGTCGCCAGACTGTCTGCGTCGATCTCGACGGCGTGCTCGCGGCATACGACGGCTGGAAGGCGGTCGATCACATCGGCGAACCGATTCCCGGCGCTCAGGAATTTACCCGGGAGCTTTCCGAGAGGTTTAAGGTAATTATCTACACCTCGCGCTTCAGCAACGAGAGGATAAAGACATCGGATGATGTCCACCGGCTCAAGAACCTGATTGCAGAATGGCTTGATAAAAACGGCTTTAAGTACGCCGATGTATTCAGCGGAAATGGAAAACCTCTGGCGACGGCATTTATCGACGACCGGGGAGTAAATTGCTCGCCGCAGGAAGAAAAGGGAGCATTTCAGACCGCGATTAAATCGGTAGACAAATTGTTGGGAAAGTGAACAGGAAGAAAGCGGTGATCAGTGAGCGGTGAGCAGTAAGCAGTTTCGGCGGAGACGCGTCCGTCCGGGAGCGTGTATCTTATTCAACCGTGAGCAGTGACCATTGACCAATGAGCGCTGTCCATTACACCCCTCCTTATCAAGGAGGGGTGCCGCTTCGTTGGTCAATTATGAGCAAGCAATGAGCCCATCAACCGCTCTTTCTTAGGACGCTCCCGGTATGAATTTCGAGACCTTTCGCGCTCATCACCGCCATTTTCGGTCCATTTTTCCCGGTCATTGCCGCGCAGCCGTATTCGCCGTTTTTGTTTAGCGCGACAAACTTTTCGCCGGGGAAAAACGTGGGGTTTACCTTTTTATACTTGTCTACGATCATCTGAAGGGCATCTTCGCAAGCCTCCTGCGGCGAGCGTCCATGTTTCATCTGGAGCACGATAAAATAAGAGGCGCAGGATTTTATGACGTCTTCGCCTCTTCCGGTCGCTCCGGCCGCTCCGACTTCGTTGTCGACATAGAGCCCGGCTCCGATGATAGGCGAATCGCCAACCCGGCCCGGTATTTTCCACGCCAGACCGCTGGTACTCGTAATACCTGCAATATCCCCGTTTGAATCTACAGCCAGTACGTTGGTCGTACCCGAGTAATGTTCGATACCGTCGTATATACCGACCGAAGCTGCCTGCTCCCTTTCTTTGCGGAGGTGATCCGGCGGACCCCAGTCGTCGTCTTTGTTGAGGTTCTCACGCCACCGGAGATAAAACCGGCGAGACTTTTCTGTCATCAGATCTTCCTCCTTAAAGCCAAACTTCCTGGCGAAATCAAGCGCGCCGGCACCGACCAGCATCACATGGTCGGTCTTTTCCATTACGATCCGCGCCACCGAGCTCGGATTCTTTATATTCTCCAGGCATCCGACGGCACCTGCGCTGTATGTTTTGCCGTCCATTACGGATGAATCCAACTGAACTACGCCGTTCTCATTCGGAAGACCGCCGTACCCGACACTCGTGTCTTCCGGATCGACTTCGATGATATTTGTACCCTTTTCGACGGCATCAAGCGCAGCGCCTCTTTTTGCCAGTATTTCAAAACCGGCTTTGACCGCGTTTTGGCCGGTCTCATTGGTGTGGTCGCTGACGATTACGGGCAGTGACCGCGCACTTTGGGATCGGGCAGTTTTAAAACCGCCGAACAGAAATGCGGTGACGCCGGTTTTGATGCCGGTGCCAAAAAAACGCCGTCTTGAAATTTTGCGCATTACAGGGCCTCCTCTGTTAAATGAACTGAATTTTAGGTATGCAGCTTAGCGGCAGGGTATCACGGATGGTTAAAAACGGTCAGCAAAATTGTAAAGTTGTGGGTTTATGGTCTTACCTTCCGACCGAGGAGGCATCTTCGTAATCGATTTCAAAAACCGTTGTCAGCTTCGAAATCTCGAGAAGTTGCTGAACTTTTTCGGGTGGATTTAGTAGTTTTAATTCACCGTCTTCTTCCCGGTTGATCGCGATCAGCGCCGAGATAAGCTCACCGATCCCGCTCGAGTCAAGATATACGACGCCTTTCAGATTGAGGTATATCTTCTTCCTGCCTTTGGCGATCAAATCCCGAAGCACTGCGCGAAGCGTTTGCGTTCCCTCGCCGAATATCAGGTCGCCGTTTAAGTCGAGGATCAATGCATTGCGTGCCGGTCGTTCTGAAATGGTGAAATAAGCCATTTGTTTTTTCCTAATTGGTACGTTTGTGCCTGATTATAAAACAATTAGCGGAAAAACGGCAACAAATTGCCTTACCACGTCTCGTTTTAGCCGCACGGAGATCAACATCCACCTGCCATTATGACAACCTGTATTTTAATCTCTGTTGATAACGGGCGATCTCATTTTCGGGTGGCTGTGGAGATTTCACACGCAGGGCGGGAGCCGGCCCGAGTCCGAAACGGTCCGACCAACGGTATTAGTACCGGATTATTCCGAATATAGCTCTTTTAGCTTTTTTTCGAGTTCGCGGCCGTGCAGGTTCCTGGACACAATTCTTCCATCCGAATCGACAAGAAACTTCGCCGGCAGTGACGTAACCGCGTAGTCAAACGCCGCATCCGTGTCATAACCCGTGAGAGTCGAAACGTTATTCCATATCCGGCCGTCTTTATCAATCGCATCGAGCCATTTTACGCGGTCGTCATCGAGAGAAACCCCATAAATCTCAAACCCATCCGCCTTATATTTCTTGTAGAGGGCTGCGACGGTTTTACTCTCCCGCCGACAAGGGCCGCACCAGCTCGCCCAGAAATCGACCAATGTGTACCGGGATTTGGAAGGCTCAAAAGGAATAATGTTGCCATCCTTATCGGGCATTTTCATTTTCGCCGCCTTGCCGCCGATTCCCGTTTGCTCGAGAAGTTCAATTTTCTCATTTATCCGTTCGGTTATTTCGATTCCGCCGTGTGTTTTTTCAAACGCGGCGGCCATCGACTTGAAAAACGGGATGTTTTCTTGTCCGTCCCATCGTAGGGTAGTCGCGTAAAGCGCGATCGAATCGCCGATCTTTCTCTTAATAAAATCATTTAATTCGGCTTTATGTTTTTCGTAATTTGAGATTTCGTCGATTCCGGCGATTTCCGATTCGGTATTGTTGTAATCTCCCGTCGCTTTGAGGCGGTCCCGCACCGAAATGACCAGACGCTCAAGCGATTCCTTTCTGAATTCTTCATATTCTTCGAGCAGGGCCGTATCCCGGGAGCCGGACACCTTTACCTTCGAAAGATCTGCGCCGTCAGCCTTGATTTTGATCTCCTGTCCCCGTCCGATTGCAAGTGTTATCTTCTTTTCGTCGTAAAAATTAATCGTGTAGAGGTGAGGCTCCAGCGCTAAATCCAGTTCGAAGTGTCCCTCGCGGTCGGGTTTGATGGTTTCGATAAATCTGCTTTTTTTGCGATTAATATCTTCCTCCTGGGTGAGGATGATCTTTCCGGATCGCGGGTTTTTGACGTGACCGGAAATGGTGAATGCGGGCGGTGTTTTTTCGGCGCAGCCAAAGCCGGCGATGATTGAAAACAAAACTGCGGAAAACAATAATCGGGTAATTCGCATATGCTTTAATTAATGCAGATTGAAAGACAATTATTCCGCGCCTCCGCCACCCGAGATAAAGCTCTCGGCGGCGTGTACCGGGCGTTATCGCTCGGCTAGTGTCCTTCCGGCGTTCAAATTGTCAAAATTCAAGATCGCATTAAAGACCAGAAAATAACTTCCCTGTGTCTCCGCACGCCAGAACGGGTTGTTGGAAAATAGGATGACATGGCCTTGCCCGTGCGGAAGATCGATCACCGCCGGAGTCTGGGCGATCTCGCTTCCCCCGTCAAGGAGTCCCGAAACCAGCAATCCCTTAGCATCGCCGTATCGAAGCACGACCCTCGGCCGCATAGCCGGCGGAATAACATTTATTCCATTGCGCAATTGCGATTGGGTGACTGCCGCTGCTTCCCACGGCTTGGCCTTTTCAGGAGGATCCGGAATCTCATCGGGACGTCGGTTTTGGACCGTATCCGGATCATCGGCGGTACCCCGTCCGGTCATGCGTTCCTGATCGCCGCTGCCCCGGCCGCCGCCATAGGCGAAGTTACTGACCGCGAAAATCGGTCCGCGCGAAGCGAAGATTGACAAATCGTCACCGTACCCGTAAAGGATCGGGCTTTTGTCATCTACAATCTTTGACCGCACAACACTGCCCGGAAGCCGCAGGTTCCTGACCGCTTTTTCGGAAACGCCGGCCCCGAAACCGGAGCTCAGGGCAAAGGAAGAGGTGTCCCGCGCGGTTATCAAGAGACCGCCCGACGCGACAAAATCCTGAAGATTTTTAAGGCCGGTCAAACCCAGCCCGGGACGCATGTCGTCAGTCGAATCGATCCGGCCCAGATTCGGCGTCAGCTCTGTTTTTTTCCACGGCAAGGGGTTTCCATACATCGGAAGCCCCTCGATGATCATTGATCCGACGCTCCGCTGAAGCGGCGCAAATATGATGACATCATACTTCGCCCGTAAATTCGGCTCCGCCGTTGCATCTTGAGTACTGATGTAATCAAAGGGCACTTTAAACCTGTCAAACTCGATTCGCCACCATCCTTCGGCTTCAGTCGTCAGCCAGGTGTGCATCATCGCAATCCTCGGAGCGCGAATCGGATGAGTCTTAACTTCCGGAACCCGGTCAGACGCATAAAACTTAAGGCCCAGCGCCTGCGCTGTCGCCCGCAACGTGTCAGCGCCTATGTTTCTTATAATGAATGAACCGCGGTTGAATTGGCGTCCGTCGAGTTTGAACGGTTCCTCGGCAACGGAAAAATCGGCATCCCGATGACGGTAGCGAAGCGTTATCAGGGTATTGTCCGTATTATGGTTGACGACGTAAACCGATCCGTTTCCGACCACTTCACCTGGCGCGGTTATCGTTCGGCGGATCATCTCCATAGAAGCATCAAGCACGCTTTCGTCCATAACACGGACGACCCGTACGTTACCCAGTTCGCCGAAGGTCCAGCCCGAATCGTCATAAATATCGGGATTATCCCTGGTCGACCAGTATTGGTGATCAAGCATCATATCGGCAATCCGGCTATAGGGTTGATCCATCCTGACGATATAACTCCCGGCAGGGAAATCTCTTTTTTTGGTTTCACCCTTTTTTTCGCCCGGCATCGTCGCGCTAAACGGCTTGCTTGCGCGGTGAATCTCATTTCCCTGGGCCTGCAGCAGGCTGAGCAGTTCGGCCTGTCCGCCGGGACGCGGGTCGTCGCCCGGAAAAACATAGGCCGCCGGTCCGGCTTGTTTTGGCTTTAGAATGGAATTTTTACTTTTTTTATAAAAATTGTTCAGGAAAAACTTGCTGTTGGCCGAAAAGTGGGCCAGCGAAATCAGTATCCCCGTCTGCTGATAATTGTTGTTGTTTCGCTGGGACCACATTGCTTTCGGATACGGCGGATTTTGGCGATACCAGCGCCGCTCATACTGACCCGGCGATAGTTCACGTTCGACCGTATCCGCTCCACCGTTTCCAAACGTCTCATAAAGACGGCTGATACCGTTGTGTGAAGCTGCAATAAACATCAGGTAACTGGGTGACCAGGTGTCAAAAGTGCCGTGAGCGAATACTCCGGGCATCCCCATCTTGGTCATCTCGGCGACGTTATTCCACCCGATCAACTGCCATTCGTCGGCGAGAATCGGATCGATCCACGCATTATACGGTTCAGTGCCGATCGTGTTGTCATAAAGATACGGCACGGATTCGTGGAGGTCGTGAAGCACCTGCACTTTCCAGTCCTTATAGGTGTTCAGGACATTTCTGGTGAGTTTGAGCGACAGCGCCATCGCGTCTCGGTTATTGTCGTGAGCGACATAGTGGCCCCAATAAATCAAACTCGGCCAATGCTTGTCGGGATTTGCCGTATGCCAGTTATAGACATCGACCTGCCGGTCACGGCCGTCGACTTCGACGATCGGCGTGATCAGGGTGATCAGGTTGTCGCGTATATTCTGTATGTAAGCGCTTTCGTCGACCGCCAACCGGTAGACGAGTTCCATCAGCGCCGTCGGCGAGCCCGTTTCGGGCGAGTGGATGGCGCCCGTCAGGTAATATACCGGAACGGTATCGGCAATGATCTTCTGCGCTTCTTCGTCGTTTAGATTTATCTTTCGCGGATCGGCGAGTTTGGCCAGCTTCCCCCGGTTTTCTTCGATCTTCGCCATATTTTTTTCTGAAGAAACCGCGACGGCTATCATCTCGCGGCCCTCGATCGTCGTGCCGATTGAATAGACCTTGACCCGCGGGCTGGCCCGTTCGACCATCCGCATATATCGATATACTTCGCCTGAATAAGGAAGTTTTCCGGCGGCACCGGCGATATAGCCGAGGGCGTCTTTTGGGGTCGGCACGGTTTTAGATGCAGGCAAATAATCCGTCAGCGGCGAATTGAATTCTTTTCGGGTAGTAAATTCAGCGATTTCTTTTGTGTACTCCTGATTTACCGGCTGTCGACGGTCGGGTTCCAGTCGGGGCATCGTGATCGATTGCGCAACGGCGGGCAATGCAGCCGAAGCAATGAGAAGTACGACGAAAACAAGCGATCTAAAATTGGTCATTGGTCTCCTCAAATTCCGGACAAGATGACCCCGTCCTAAAACCTCAAATTGCGACGGACCTCTCCTGTTCCAGTTGATCATCGGGGTCTTAAAAAAAGTCTTCTGCAGGTGAAGACACAAGCGTAAATTATTAGCCGATTTGTTTCAAGATAAAACAGGTGGAAACAGGCCCGCCAGGAAGTGTGTCGACGGCAGGGTACTCGGGACGACGAATAGCGAGTTCATCAAGCAGTACACGCTCCTTGGAAGTCGCGT
>JBFGKW010000022.1:0-35507 GCA_041576495.1 Aridibacter sp.
ATCACCTTTGGCGTCACTTACCAGTCACCCCAGATTTTTACGCCGGCACAATAATCGCCGCCAAATCATCCTTATCTTTCATCAAATAATTCGCCTACGTTTTGAATAAGCGTGCGTATTCCAAACACCGATCCAATCCCGATCGGCGAATTTCCCGCCCCGATATCGGGGGCATTCTTGATGGCTTGCGTAACAAACGCCTTGGCGATTCTGACCGCCTCTTTGAGTTCATATTGTTGGGCCAACAAAGCGGTGATGGCAGCCGAGAGCGTACAGCCCGTTCCGTGGGTTGAAGTGGTTTCGATATATTCCGCTTCAAAAGTCTCGATCTGATCTCCGCAAAACAAGAAATCGACCGCGTATTCCTTCTCCTGCCTTATCGTTCGCTGGTGCCCTCCCTTGATCAAAACGTTTTTCGCGCCCATTGATTGGATTAGCCCGGCCGCTTTCACGATATCGGTTTCGTTATTGACCGTCATTCCTGAAATCCGCTCTGCTTCCGGAATGTTTGGCGTGACGATCGTAGAAATCGGAAAAAGCTTTTCGATCAGGCTTTGAAGGGCATCATCGTCGATCAGATCAAACCCGGATGTAGTCCGAACTACGGGGTCAACCACCAGATTCCGCAGCTTAAAATCCTCTATTATCCGGGCCGCTTCGACAATTACGTCCTTGGCCGGCAGCATTCCGGTTTTCAGCGCCGATATGTCGAGGTCCTCCAATACTGGCAACAGCTGCCCGCGAACACACTTCCCGGATTGGTTTTCAACCCCGTAAACGCCGGCAGTATTCTGAAACGTAATCGAGGTAACTGCAGAAGTCGCAAAGCACTTAAAGGACGTGAAGGTCTTGATATCCGCGATTATTCCGGCACCGCCGGACGGATCTAATCCGGCAATCGTCAGGCAGACTTTTGTGTCATTATTCTTCAACTGTTTCTTATTCCCGACATCAAAGTTTCCAGATTATGAGTGTCATTAAAAAATCCAATTCCCGCTATTCCGCAGGCTCCGGCATCCAAAGCAGAGCGCCAGTTCGCGGCCTCGATCCCGCCGAGCGCGATCACCGGGAACGGAGACACTGCCCGGCAGGCACGCGTTAATGCTTCAAGTCCAACCGGGGGCAAGCTTTGGTTTTTGGAAATCGTTGGAAAAACGGGGCTAAGAGTTACGAAATCAGCTCCCTCGCCGCGCGCCTTTTCTGCGGACATAATCGAATGTGTCGAAACTCCGATCACAAAACTCTTGGGAGCCGCGTCACGTACAAACCGGGTCGGAATTGAATCAGATGTCAAATGAACACCGTTTGCACCCGCGGCAAGCGCGATATCGAATCTGTCATTTATAAGGATTTTGGTCAAAGTTTCTGCCGCCGCATTCACGCACCGCGTTGACAGTTCCATCAGCAGGCGCGCGGAAATCCTTTTTTCCCTTATCTGGATCAAGGATATATTTGCGTCAATAGCGGATCTTATTATGGCAAGAGTATTGTTTGACGCGTCGGCAAAGTTTTGGGGCGTCAGATTCCCTTTCGTGATCAGGTATGTTAGCGGGGGTTGGATCGCCATCGGTTCGTTTCGGCCTCGAAAAGTCAACCGTCCCGGCGTTCAAGCATCTCGACGCTCTTGCGGAAATTGGCCACTTCCCAAACTGCGATAACGATATTGAATACTCCCAACCCGGTTATCGCACCGCGGATCCAGGGCGACGCGACCGCCGTTTTTATAATCGGAAGTCCGGTCTTTTCAACTGTCAGCGCCAACAGGTAATTATCTCCCCATTCTCCAAAACCGAGGTTTACCCACGGGATGAGAATCAATAAAACGCCCTGCATCAGGCACACCAGCGCGAATAGTATTACTGTGATCTTTGCGACCATTCGGGATCATTATAGCCTTTGATAGCGTTTAACCAAACCGGGAAACGGGCAATAAAAATGCGCGGAAATAATCTCCGCGCATCCCGTTCTCGATTTTAGGCGGCCCTATGCCGGCACCAAACTGGCCTGTTTCCTGCATTCGTCAAGCTGTTCGGAAAGATCGCGATAATCAGGATCCTGCAGGTGGATTTCTTCAAATAAGTCCAGCGCCTGCTGATATTCTCCATCCAGCATTAAGGCATTGCCGATCTCATAATTTAACGCCATTTTCTTGTTCTCATCGAGATCATTTGATTCAAACGCCTTGCTGAACCATTTGACCGCTTCCTTCGGCAGTCCGAGTCCGATTGAGCAATGACCAAGCATCGTGCAACATTGCATCAATCGTCCCGATTCATCATTCGGGCCAATTGCCCGTAGGGCACTCGTTAATTCACGAACGGCGTCTTCGAGCAGCCCCATTTCCTGGTATGCAACGCCGTGATGATAATGATTATCGTAATCCGCTTCGCTGACCGGTTCGGTTTCCGCAGGACCCGCATCGTCATCATCAATAAGGCTTGCGGCATTAATAACGTCTGTTTTTTCGGCAACCCGTTCAACCTCAGATTTGATATCTTCCGGTTCTTCAATTTCTGCCGCCCGGGGATTCACAGAGGCCTGATCGTCTTCGGCAGGAACCGAATCATTGTGGTCCGTTTTCGAATCAACAGCCGGATCGGCGGGCTCCGCCGCAGCCAAATCGCCTGCTTCCCGTGGTGTAGATTCTTCATCCGTCACACCGCTGCCATTCTGGCTATTTATTGCGTCCGGAACGGCTTCCCGGGTTTCAGTTGAAACCACGTCAGATTCGGGTCTCAGATTTGCAACCGGTGCTTTGTCTTCCGAACTTGCCGGCGCTGACTGCAGGCTGGGTATACCCGACTCCACAGTGGCTTGTTTCAAAATTTCCCGAATTTCCTTTAATTCATTTCTGTGACCGAACTGAAGGTCAAGTTCGTCCAGGCTCTGCCTCGCAATTCCGAGATAACCCTGATCAATATAGAATTTCAGATTCTCAATTTGTTCTGCAAATTCTGCTTCCTGATCCGTCGGCGCGTCCTCGGATAAATGTTCGGCCGGCGGGGCAGCTCCTGATTCTTCAAGCGCGTCCTGGCCCGGTCCCGAATCTTCGATAACCGGGGGCATTGACCCGTCCGCTGATTGTCCATCCACATCGCCTTTACCAGTATTTAAGCCTTCGCCGCCCGCGGCTTCATTGACCGCTACGGTCTCAACCGGGGCTGGCGAGTTTGATTCCGCATTTACGGTATTGACCTCCGCTGCGCCTGAATGATCACTGACCGTCTGCAAATCAGCCTCGGTAAGTTGAATCTCAGCTTCGCCTGCACCGTAATGATCATTGTCCGGGGCCGGTTCAGCAGAGTTAACAGCGCTTTCCATACCGTCGCCATTCAACAAGCTGTTATAGGCTTCAAACGTCGGAATTCTTGCTCCGTCGGCATCCTGAAGGTCGCCGGGTCCGTTCGCTGACGCGGTTTTGCCGTTTAGATCCTTGAGGCGTTCGATAACCCGCTCATTCTGAGGGTTTATCAATAACAGCTGTGAAAGCGCATAGCGCTCATCTTCAACGGCCTCATTATATTTCGCTGCATCGGCGAGCTGTTCCAGAATACGTTCGAGTTCGGCCTGATTCTTGTGCCAGCTGAAATAGCGGGCGAGCAATCGCAGTGCCTGAATTTGTTCGGGGTTGCGCACCACAACTTCGTTCAGGAGATGAAGGAGCCTTTCCGGCTTTTGACTCACAAGTAATTGTTCGGATATCGTGGCCACGATCCTGACTACCGAATCCAGATCATCGCGTTTCAGATAATAATCGACCACGTCAAGAAGCTTAGCATGCGCTTTCGGTTCGGCCGAAATAAGATCCGTTATCACGATTTCAGCTTTCGACGGCGAGTCCATATCAAGATAGCAGTCGGCGAGTAAAAAAACGACATCCGCATTGTACGGGTCACAGTCATGCATTTCGCTGAGCGTCTTCACCGCCTCTTCCGGATAGCCCAGGCTGATTTGAGAATTAACGTAGCCGCGCGTGGAAGCGAGGTCGTCCGGAATAACTTCGAGCGCCCGCGAAAATGCGGCAATCGCTTCCTCGTGCTTATTGACGGCAGCTAGACGGGTTCCGCCTTCGATAAATGCACGGGCGGCTGCCTCCTTTTGATTATGCTGCCAGTAATAATCGGCGATCTTTAAGTAAACTTCAGTGTTATTTGGAGCAAATTCGGCGATTTTTTCCCAAATTGCCAGCGCTTCAACATTTTTTCCGCTTTTTTCGTATTCCGCCGCTATTTTTTCATAATGCACGCGGGCTTCCGCGATCGATCCGCGGGCGTGGTACAAATCGGCGAGCTTGAGCGAGATTTCAAGGGATTCCGGTTCATGCCTATGAATCTTATTGTAGACGGCAATGGCCTTCTTGACGTAGCCATTTGCATGATAATGCTCCGCCACCTGCCTGAAACACTTAATCGCGGCCTTAGCATCGTCGGCTTTCATATACAGATCGCCGAGCATGTTTTGCGTAATAACATCGTCCGGATCATTTTCGACGATCGTCGTGTATTCTTTGATCGCTGACGGTATACGACCCTGACTCAAAAATCGTTCTGCCGATCGCATTATTTTGTTTTTGTTGAAACCCATTAGGAAAGATTGGAGTGTTCTTAGCTAGAACGCGGTTTTGCGGAATATATTTTTAAGCTTAAAACTTTGCAGGCGACATACGTCGGGTCGTTATATCAAGACCTCGTACATCAATAAAATTACCACGTAAAAACAACATATGTCAATCTTTTTCAACGTTGTTTATCAGGTATTCGGTGCTTTTCGGATTCGTTTTCCGGATGTTTGACAAAAACATCCGCTAAATGAAAAATTGCGGGCAGCTATGCAAGCATTGATACTGGCAAGCGGAAAGGGCACAAATCTTCGCCCGCTAACCGTTTACACGCCACGACCAATAATTCCGATTCTCAACGTTCCTCTATTGTTCTATCAGATTGAGATTCTCAAGCGTGCCGGAGTCGGGCAAATCACCCTATTCCTGGATTATCAGCCCGGAAAAATCGAACATGTGCTGGCTAACGAATCGGATTTCGGTGTAGAAGTCAGGTATGTTGTCGAACCTCGGCCGCTGGGTACTGCCGGTGCCTATAAATTTGCGTCGAAATATTCGAAAGAAAGGACAATCGTACTCAACGGTGACATCTTGACCGATCTGGGTATCTCGGGTTTGATAAAGCAGCACGAAGCATCCCGTGCTAACCTCACCGTGGCGATGACCCCGATTGAACAATATTCGACCTATGGACTCATTAAAACAGATCAAGAACATCGGGTTACCGATTATTTGCCCGACCCGGACGACTCAAACTCAAATGGGCGCGAATTCAAATATATGAATGCCGGCATTTACATTGTTGAACCAACAGTTGCCGATCTTATCCCGGAAGACCAGACACGGACATTTAAGCACGATGTTTTCCCGGAAATGCTGCGCCGAAAAGAAAGGCTTTTTGCATTTCCGTTTCCCGGATATTATTGGTCTGCGATTGATTCCCTTGAAAAATATCTCAGCGTCCATCGAGACTTCCTGAACGGTAAGATCCGGCATTTTAAGAATGAGAATGGAACAAAATACGAACGGGCGACGTCAGCATTTATCGACGAGCAATCGGTGATCGACATCGACTGCGTGATCAAGTCAAACGCGAGAATCGTCAATTCGGTTTTGGGCAAGGGTGTAGTGGTTGAAGAACGGGCGGTGGTTGAAGACTCCGTCGTTTGGTCCCACACCCGGATTTCCAATTCGGCGGAAATATCCGGATCCCTGATTACCAGCAGCTGCTACATAGGAAAAAACGTGGTAGTCAGCAAGGGTTCGATTTTGGCGGATAAATCGTCCCTTCCGGACTACACCAGGGTCTAGCCGGATGCTAATCACCGCTCTCGCGAGAAAAGGAATACTGTGTTTGGGTGTCAAACAGTTCGATCATTTCGCGGAATCCTGAAGTTTAAGTTATGCCCGAATTGCCCGAGGTGGAAATTGTAAAACGTTCCCTCAACGAACTCGTGTCCAACCAGACAATTATCGGGGCCGAACTGATCCGCCAAAAACTCGCCCCCGGTATCTCCCGGAAACGATTCGCAGAATCCGTGCGAAATATGAAAATCAATTCCGTTGACCGACGGGGGAAACACCTGCTTTTTGATCTCAGCGGCGAATTGACCCTGATCGTTCATCTTCGGATGACCGGTAAATTTATTCTGGTCGACGTCGAAGCCGATAATCCGAAATTTGCCCATGCGGTCTTTTACCTCGAGAACAGCCAAAAACTAATCTTCGAAGATCAGCGTCATTTTGGTTTTATGAATATTGTTGAGTCCGGGCGTCTGGCTGAGGCAAAGGAACTTAAAAAACTGGCTCCTGAGCCCTTTTCGGACGAATTCTCATCGGATTACTTAAGAAACGTACTGCGTTCATCGAAACGGCCCGTTAAAGAGCTGCTGCTCGACCAAACAAAAATCTGCGGACTTGGAAATATCTATGCCGCCGAAGCATTATTTCTGGCAAGGATTAATCCGCGAATCCGCGCCGACCGCATTTCAGCTGTCAAGGCCAATCGTCTCCGTAAACGCATTCTTGAGGTCCTCAAAGAAGCGATTGATTACAGTTCGGAACTGCCGATCGATGCGCAAAACCTCACGGGACGATATTTTGGAAGTGGAATCGGCGACTCTTGGAGGGTCTACGGACGTGAAAACGAGCGATGCTTCGTGTGCAATACGAAAATCAAGCGGATCAGGCAGGCGGGCCGTTCCAGTTTCTTTTGTTCCCGATGTCAGAACAAATAATCCCGAAATCCTGGTTCACCGGCGGGATTAGGAATGTTTCCTCCATCTGGTAAGATTGATCTTGTCACCAACCACCCGTAAAACGGAGTAAATTATGAAATTTTTCGTTCCAAAACTCATCAGTCTCCTGACCTTGCTTATACTCTTGCCGCTCAACGTTTTTGCGTGCGCCTGCTGCGCCGAGCATGGTCATTATTCGATCAGTTACTCAAACCCGGGAAAATTCGAGATTGACGAGTTAAAACGAGTAAGATTTTCGGCTGCTGAGTTATATCTGACCGCGGCCGGACGTGAAAATATCAAGGGGCTCACATCAAAAAGCGAAAAGTTTACGGTCAAGAGCGAGGTTGAAAAAAACGGACTCAATTTTATTTTTGAGGATGACGAGGGCCGGGCCGGATCATTAAATCTGCGAATGCCTGACAGTATGATCGACTTTAAGGCCGATATCCACGACGGAAAAAAAGGCGGCGCCGGAGGCCCCCTGCTGTATAAGGAATGGAGGCTAAAATATAAAGTCAGGAATGGAACCGGGTTCTTTGAAAACGGGATTAAAGGCAAAACAGAATACTTTCTTGTCCTTCAGGGCCGGGGGAACGTTTGCACCTCGGCCGAAGACTTCACCAACTGGCGTCTAGAAATTAGCGGGAAAAACGCGAATTATGCGTTTTTCGGCAAACTCAAAGCCCAAAGCGCCGCCAATCCCGCGACTCCGGCCAGGCAGCCCCGGAAAGCCGCCCCGGTTAGAGCCGCGATGGCAGTTTCGAATCTTAAGGAAACGAATTACAAGGGTTGCGGGTGTACCGGAATCAGGGTTAAAAATGCCGAAACAAACGGCGCAAAAAGTCCCTTTTTGCGGTCGATCTGGGATAGTCAAGGCAAGGGCGGGTCCGCCTACGTAAATATAAACGGCAAAGACACAGAATTTAAGATCTCGAGCCAGGGCCAACGGCCAAAACAGCAAAAAACGGGTGAGCGGTTTACGGATGAATTTGAATCAAACGGATTAAGGCTGATTCTCGACTATCTGGCAAAAGACCTTCCCGCCGACGGCGCCAATGCTGCCGCCTATGATATTACGGCCACGATAATCGGCGAATACGCGGGAAAAGTTGTGGAACTTTCCGGATACTGCGGATGTTGATCGAAGCTTGACACATCGGTTTTCAGACCGCATCATTGCTTTCTGGAGATCGTGGTGAGTTATGCGACTTGCGACCACGTAAAACAATCCGCTAAACAGCTCAAAACGCTATCGAAATTAGCCTGGTGTTGTTTAGCACGAGGCTTTTTGTATTTATGAAAGAATTCCGGGAAATCCTTGAGAACGAAAGTGTATATGTATTTGACGGCGCCGTCGGAACCCGATTTTATGATAAAGGTGTATACATCAACAAAAGCTATGACGAACTCAATCTCACAGCTCCCGATCTGGTTCGCGAAGTACACGAAGAATACGTCAGCGCCGGGGCCGATGTCATTCAAACGAATACATTTGGCGCCACCCGTCACAAACTGCGTCAACACGGCCTTGAATCAAAACTTCGGGAAATAAATGTAGCAGCCGCCAAAATCGCCCGTCAGGCAGCGGGAGATAACATATTTGTTGCCGGATCGATCGGGCCGCTGGATTTACGGATCGAACCCTATGGACCGACATCCTTCGACGAGGCCAAACGTATGTTTTCCGAGCAGGCCGAAGCGCTTTTTGAAGGCGGAGTCGAGCTTTTTGTTCTCGAGACCTTTGCCGATTTGTCAGAAATTCAGCAGGCGATCAGGGCAGTCAAGGAAGTTTGCGAACTTCCTGTTATCGCTCAGATTCAGATTCAGACCGACGGGAAAACGATCTTCGGCGCGACCCCTGAAGTCTTTACGGCGAGGCTTGATGAATGGGGAGCCGATGTCATCGGGCTGAACTGCGGTGTTGGCCCGACCCATGTCTTGAATGAGCTTGAAAAAATGCGGAATCTCACCGAAAAAAAGCTCATCGCTCAGCCAAACGCCGGATTGCCTAGAGACGTCCAGGGTAGGCAGTTTTACATGTGCTCGCCGGAATATATGTCGAAATTCGCAAAACGATTTATAAAGGCGGGGGCAAAGTTTGTCGGCGGATGCTGCGGCACTACGCCGAAACACATTAAGCTGATCTCGGACTCTGTGCGGGCTGTCAGCCCCCGAATTACAAAGGTACCGGTGACGCAAACGGTCCGTGTCGATGACAGCAGGAAAATTGATGAAGTCGAACCGGTGTCGCCGCTTGACCGGTCCAATTGGTCCCGAAAAATTGCCACCGGCGAATTTGTGACCTCGGTTGAGGTGCTGCCCCCAAAAGGAGTCGCGGCAGCCAAAACCTTGAAATCAATCAGTTTTTTAAAGGAAGCGGGCGTTGATGCCGTAAATATTCCCGACGGCCCCCGTGCACAAACCAGGATGTCTGCACAGGCCACGGCGCTCCTGGTTGAGCAGCAGCTCGGGCTCGAAGCTGTTTTGCATTACTGCTGTCGCGACAGGAATCTGCTCGGGATGATGTCTGATTTGCTCGGCGCGGCGGCGTTGGGGCTGCACAACCTTCTGATCATCACCGGAGATCCGCCAAAGATGGGCCCATATCCGGACGCGACGGCTGTTTTTGACATCGACTCGATCGGCCTTACAAATATGGTCAACAAACTAAATCGCGGGCTGGACCTGGGCAACAACCCGATCGGGGAGCCGACGGCGTTTTCGATCGGAGTCGGTGTCAATCCAGGTGCGATGAATCTCGAGGAGGAAATACGTCGGTTTGAATGGAAGGTAGAAGCCGGGGCGGAGTATGCCATAACTCAACCGGTGTTCGATACCGGCCAATTCATGGAGTTCCTCGATCGTATCGAACATGTGAGGATACCGATAATTGCCGGTATATGGCCGCTCGTCAGTTTCAGAAATGCTGATTTTCTTCACAATGAAGTTCCGGGTGTCCGCGTCGCGCCGGAGATTCTCGAACGGATGCGGATAGCTTCTGAACAGAGCAAAGAACATGCGCGTGAAGAAGGCCTGGCAATCGCTCAGGAATCTTTAAGCGAAATCAAGGATTCGATTCAGGGAGTTCAGGCTTCGGCACCGTTCGGCAAGGTGAAGTATGCGCTCAGGGTGTTTGACGTTTTGCCGCAGATGCAGGACAGAAAGACTGGAGCCGGCACTAAAATATGAGATTGCCGGGTTAATTGAATGAGGGACAGCGGAATATGAAAATTCTATTAATGTTTTTAATTGTAATTGGTGGTGCGATATATGCGGTTGGAGGAGACGGCGAATTTCGAAACAGCAGCGGAAACACTATCGGTTATCTGAAATCAAACGGGGAAGTTCGCAATGCGTCCGGTAACACCATCGGTTACTTCAAGGAAAATGGCGATGTGCGTGATAAAAGCGGAAATACGATCGGCTCAATTTCAAGTGACGGCGAAATCAGGGGACGGAGCGGAAATTCGAGCGGCCGGGTCAAAAGTGACGGCACCGTTGCTGACAGTAGCGGCAACACGATCGGAAAGGTAACGTCGGGCGGCGAAGTCAGGAACGCCAGCGGAAACAGCATCGGTTCGACACGCGGTGATATAAGTAAGGAACAGGCCGCTGCGTTTTTTTTCTTTTTTTTCGCGGATTTGGTCTAATCCCGGGTTGGCGTTTAACGGGCCTTGTTACCGAATTCGATCACCTTGATTACCCCGTTCTTGAGCTTTTCAGGATTTGGCATTGGGGGCTTTACGAGGCTGAATCGATGGTTGTAATCCTGATCTGCCGCTTTTCCGCGTGCACTCTGCCATTCGTACTTGACCTCGGCGCCGTCTTCAAATTCATATACCCTCTCGATCCGCCGCTCGCTGTATTTTAATGTTTTTTCGTTGACGAACCTGGTTTGAATATCCTCGATGATGCTGGTCACGTACATTTTTAGTTGTTTGTTGGTTTTACTCATTTGAATTTTTGAAAGTAAAAAAGTTTTTGGAGGCAAGCGGCAGTTTCAACATAAGACGGCTGAGTTATTGAGTCATTATAATATATCGTCCGGAATCAGCACAATTTTTCCAAACGCCCTTTTTTCGATAACATCATGATGAGCACTCGCGGCTTCGGAAAGCGGCACTGATTTCCCGACCCGTGGACGCAGATAGCCCGATTCGAGCCCTTTGAAAATTTCGGCGTGGATCTTTTCGAAAGTTTGCTTCGAAGAGTTAAAAAGCGACATACCGAGGATCGACGCTTCTTTTGCCATCACGGACCGCGGGCTGAAATCCAAACTTCCCCTGCTTCCAATTACCACAATTCTTCCCGATTTAGCCAAAACGTCAAAATCCTTCTGCAGATTAACGTTGGCGAGCATTTCCAGAATCACCTGGACACCTTCGCCTCCGGTGACTTCGCTAATTCTCTTGAGATAATTCTCCTCTGAATGATCAAAAACGTAATCGGCGCCGGTTTCCGATGCAAGCAACTTACCCTTTTCAGAACCAGCCGTACCGATTATTCTCATCCCAAGGTATTTCGCCCACTGGATTCCCGCGATACCGACTGCTCCGCTGGCACCATGAATCAGCAGGGTTTCACCGCGTTTCGCTTGAGCCCGCTCAAACAACGCGCGATATGCGGTCGCGTATGGCACAAACACGCCGGCCCCTTCTTCAAACGTCGAATTTTCAGGAAGCTTCCAAACCTGATCGACATCGCACAGCGCGTATTCGGCGTAAGTGCCCGACGCGGCACCGGCCAGATAAACCCGGTCGCCGGCAGTTACCTTTTTTACCCCGCTGCCAACTGCGTCAACAATCCCGGCACCGTCCTTTCCGGGAGTAAACGGTAACGGCGGGGTCGTTGGATGGGATCCCTGGCGAATATAGGTATCCACAGGATTCACGCCGGCAGCATGTATCTGAACCAAAACCTGAGAAACTCCGATTTTGGGCATCGGAGTTTCTTCAAGTTTTAATACTTCTGGCTCGCCAAATTCTCTGACGACAATCGCTTTCATCAGGTATCTTGTCTTTATGCCGCCACTTCATCGGCCGTGATATGTTTCTGGACGGCCTGGGCGATAGCTTCTTTTGAAACCGCACCAACTATGCGTTCCTGTTCTTCACCATCTTTGAATACGATCAGGGTCGGGATTCCACGGACACCATATCTCTGCGGAACATTCATATTTTCATCGACATTCATCTTAAATATGCCGGCCTGGCCCTGAAGGTCTTCAGCTACGGCCTCGACGGATGGTCCGATCATACGGCACGGGCCGCACCACTCTGCCCAAAAATCTACCAGTACCGGTTTCTTCGAGGCCAAAACATCCGTTTCAAAACTCGCATCCGTAACTTCTTTTGCAAAAACGCTCATTTTATTATCTCCTTCACTTATGACAAAAAATTATAACAATATGACAGCGTTTCTCTAAACGCTGTCGGCAATTAGTAGTGTAACAATCTTTGTTACAAAGGGCAAATCAAGAAACTAGAAGTCATTTTCCAACACGATCCTATATCTTGCCTTGCCGTTTTCCAGATGCTCAAACGCTTCGTTGATCTTCGACATCGGATACTTTTCGGTGACGGTTTCGATATTATGTCGCGCGCAAAACTCGAGCATTTTCGCCACCACCTGCGGGCTTCCCGTCGCCGTACCGGTCACGCTTTTTTGATGCATAATCAATGAAAACGAGCTGATTGCGATCGGTTCCAAAACCGCGCCGACCATATGAAGTTTCCCTTTTGGAGCGAGAGCGTTCATAAACAAGTCCCAATTGAGAGGTACGTTTGCGGTAACCAGGATCATATCGAATTTACCGGCGAGGCTCGTCAATTCCTCTTCATCCTTGGTGTTTACTACAAAATCTGCGCCGAGCCGCCTTAGTTCATCGGTTTTTGATAAATCGGTCGAAAACGCGGTGACCTCGCATCCCCATTTGTCAGCAAACTGGAGCCCGAGATGGCCCAATCCGCCGATGCCGACGACTGCCACCTTGTCCGTCGGCTTGATGTCATCCTGGATGAACGGGTTAAAGACCGTAATACCGCCGCAAAAAAGCGGACCCGCTTTTGATGCATCAAGTTGATCGGGCAGCTTTATAGCCCACTCCCAGTTGCATCTGACCCGGTCGGCAAAACCTCCGTGCCGCTCGACGATCGTGCCCACGAGCGCCGAACAATTGATTTGATATCCCGCGATGCACTGCACGCAGTGCCCGCAAGTTTCAGCGTTCCAGCCGAGGCCGACGACGTCTCCGATTTCGAGTCCCTTGGAATTTTTGCCCAATGCTTTGATTTTGCCTATCGCTTCGTGTCCACCGACAAAAGGATATTCGGTCATCATCCAATCGTTGTTGAGCATCGACAGGTCAGAATGACAAATTCCGCACGACTCAACCTGTATTTCAACCTGTTCATCTCCGAGTTCACCCGGGTCATATTCAAACGGTTCAAATTTCCCGCCGGCTTCTTGGGCGGCATATGCTTTTATCGTGTTGCTCATAATAATTTTACGGGGTGAAAGTTGACCGAGTTTTTCGATTTCCTTGTGATGATTGAGAGCCGCACTACGTGTTTAATGACTCAATCATTGCCGTTCGAATCCCAGCCGTTTACCCGTCAAGTCCCTCCAGTATTTGTTTAATATTGCTAACCAATTCTTCCGCGTTTTCCACTGAAAAACAAATCGGCGGCTTTATTTTCAAAACATTCTCAAACGGCCCGTCGGTTCCGACCAGAATGCCCCGTTCCTTTAGTTCATTCTGCAGAAATGATGCCAATTCAGTGTTCGGCTTTTTACTGCCCTTATCAATTACGAGTTCCAGTCCGAGAAACAACCCCTCGCCCCGCGCATCTCCGCATACTTCATATTTCTCAACCAGATCTTTCAGCAGTCTTTTCAGATGTCGCCCGACATCTTCCGCATTCTTTGGCAAATCCTCGTCCGAGAGGACATCGAGAACCGCCTGGCCGATAGCGCACGATACCGGATTGCCGCCAAATGAGCTAAAAAACTCCATCCCGGTTTCGAACGATTCGGCAATCGCGTCGGACGTTACAACTGCCGCGATCGGATGTCCGTTCCCCATCGGCTTGCCCAACACGACGATATCGGGCTCGACGCCGTGCATTTCAAAACCCCAGAAATATCTCCCCAACCTACCGAACCCGGTCTGGACTTCGTCGCTAATGCAGACTCCTCCGATTTCCCTGATAAACGGATAAACCCGCTTGAGGTACCCCGCAGGCAAAGGAATCTGCCCGCCGCATCCCACAATCGGTTCGGCAATAAACGCGGCGACCTCGATTTCACTCGAACATAACTGATCAATCAGCTCGCGGCCAAATTGGTTACCCGCATTTTCGTCATAAAATTTTCCCTTATAAGTATCGGGTACCGCCGCCTCAACGATCGAAGGGTTTTTGCCATGACCACCTTTCCGGTTGTACTTATAGTGGCTGATATCGATTCCCAAACGGGTATTGCCGTGATAACCGTGTTCGATTACCACAATTCCCGCTCTTCCGGTATGAGCGGCCGCCAGGCGAATCGCCAGATCACTGGCTGCGCTTCCCGAATTGACGAAAAACACTTTGCTCAATGAGTCGGGAAACCTGGCCAGGAGATTCTCAGAGTACTCATTGTAAACGTCGCTCAAATACCGGGTATTAGTATTCAGCTTCGCCATAGCGCGCTGCCCCGCGTTTACGACACGCGGGTGACAATGTCCGACCTGGGGAATGTTGTTGTAACAGTCGAGATAGCTTTTTCCCGTCGAATCATACATGAATTGAAACGCAGCGCCGATCATCTTAATCGGTTTCGTAAATTGAAGCGAAAGGGCCCGGCTGGCAGTCTTATGGCGTTTGGCCAAGTCCGATTCGACCGTTCCGTTGCGGAGTTTTGGTTCAAAACCAAGGGCGCGGCTGACCTCGTTTTCAAAGAACGAAGGATTGATCCTGATCCATTTCTCAAGTAATTCCACCGCCGGATTGGCGCTGATATAAATGTAATCCTCCGTGAGTCCATCAGCCTTAGATTTTGCTGCGTGGCATACGGTTATCGATGCCCGGGCGGCAATAAGGTAATAAAGCAATTTGACCTCGAGCTCTCTTAAAGGCAAAACCGAATGATAACCACTGATTATGGACAGAGCGGGTTCGATTACGTCTGCTTTATCAAAAATGGCGTAGGTGACTGCGATCGCCAGATCATTTATCAACGGAGAATAAACGATATCGGCAAAATCGATTATCCCTGAAACCAAACCTTCAGACGTCAATACATTCCAGTCATTTGCATCGCCATGAATGACGCATTTTCTAAGCTGCTCGAGGTTGGGTGTTACTAACTCACTATATTGCAAAAAGAAATACTCGACGATTTTGCGGTGGGACGGATTTTCGATCAGGCGTATATATTTTCGGTTTAGTTCGAGATTCTTCAAGTCCCATTCAAATTCCCTCGCTTCGGTCGCAAGGTGGCGAAAACCGAGCATCCTGCTGTTCATTTCGCCGAGAAATATTCCGAACGAGCCAAGCAGTTCCGGTGTGTGATCAACCTCACACAATAATCTGCCCTCGACAAACGACAAAAGCCGATAATACCTGTTCTTTTGTTTCGAGAAAGAGAGAAGCCGGCCTTCAGAATCCGCTTGTGGAATCGGATATCCGTTGTGGTTATCGGCGGTGAGCGTCATCAAAAGTTGGTTTTCGGCTTCCAGCAACTGCTGCAAATTTTCTACATCATTCGGACGGTAGAATTTAAGAACGAATGAACGGCCGACCTTCGTTTCGACCCGGTAGTTTTCACTCCCGTAACCTTCAAGCCGGCTGATTTGCCCGGCAGAAATATCGTAATGTGCTTCTACAAACTCGTTTATTTCGGTTTCCATAAACGGAATCTAAGTCCAATCCGCGCAGCCGGCCGGCTTGATCTTCTCAAATCTGACCGATCCAATTCTTACCGTTTGAAAGTTCCCGCCAACGCTCGCGGATTTGCCGAAAATCGGCTTCGGAGAAATCGACTTGTTGAGCCAATTCCGCATTGTTTTGCCACCGGCCGGGTTTTGTCGTACCGACTATGGCGCTTGTTACTCCATCTACCGCAAGAGTAAATCTCAACGCCCGTGCAACAGACTCGTCTAGCTCGGTTTTTAAAAAATCGTACTCGAGGGTTTCAATCCTGTCCCAATACTCGTGGTGGTAGGAATCCTCGGGCTTAGAATCGTGCCGCCAGACGGCATTCGCGATGGGGCGTTTGGCAATGACACCCATTTCACGCTCGTTTGCTAAGGGAATTGTAAGATCGATCGCCTCTTGGTCTGCAATTGAAACCGATGTTTGAAGGGTATCAAAAAAGCCGGTCCCGATTGCCGTTACCGCCGCTTCACCATCACCGGAATAACCCGCGTATCTTGTATATCCTCGTTCCCTTGCGACGATGAGCGCTTCAATGGCTTCCCCGCGGTTGAGCGTTACGCTGTCACAGCTGTGAAGCTGCGCAATATCAAGATAATCAGTCCTGAGCAACTTCAGGCTATTTTGAATCGTTTCGAGAATTCCCCGCTTTGACCAGTCGGAACGGGTAAAACCATCGACCGCACCGCATTTGGAAATTAATACAATATCCCGTCGCCTTTCAAAAAGCGCGTTGCCGATCATTTCCTCGCTTTTCCAATACGCGGCTGCCGTATCGACCAGATTCAGCCCGTCATCAATCGCGGAATTAAGCAGCTTGTCGACGGTCTTCTGCGCCGCCTCCTGCTGGCCGATCTCGGCGCCCCCAAATCCTATCCGGCTCACTTCGAGGTCCGTTTTACCAAGTTTTCCGTAGTCCACTTTTCAGGCCCTGGCGCTCTCAGCGTCGTCTTCGTCAACCTTCGTGTTAACTGCCACATCCCGCCATTGGTCAATATTCTTTTGGACGGCAATAAGTTTTTCTTCGATCGCGTCGACTGCATCTTCACCCAACGGCAGTCTCAGAGGTGGATTTTCGTTTTCGACCATTTCAATGATCGCCTTGATCGCCTTTTTCGGGTCGCCCGGCTGAACGCCGTCCCATTCGCTAATGTTGTCGATCCTCTCGGATGTGACGTATTCAGCGATTCGATTCTCCGGTTGAACGAATGATCGTCCGGCAAAATCGGTCCGAAAACCTCCCGGTTCGACGATAGTCACTCTTATTCCGAGGTGCTCGACTTCTTGCGCGAGCGCCTCCGATAATGCCTCAACGGCAAATTTGGTGGATGAATAATATCCGGCTGACGGAAGCGCGCGGAAACCAACCACCGATGAAACGTTTAGAATATGCCCGCTTTTTTGCTTTCGCATCGACGGGAGCACTTCTCTCATCATCCTGATTAATCCGAACAAATTCGTATCAAACTGTGTTTTGATTTGCTCCATGCTCGGCTCTTCGATTCCGCCGCCGAGTCCGTAGCCGGCGTTGTTAACCAAGACATCTATTTTCCCGTATTCTGCAAGTGCCGTCTCTACGGATGACCTGACATCGTCCGCATTTGTAACATCCAGTCTTACCGCTCTTGCCGTTTCCGGATATTTTTCGGCCAAATCTCCTATCGTCTCGGTCTTGCGTGCTGTCGCGACGACCCGATAACCCTTTCCCAACAACTGTTCGGCGAGTTCCCTGCCAAACCCCGTCGAACTTCCGGTGATAAACCAAACCCGGTCCTTTATGCTCATAATCTTTTCCTCGTTTTTGAGTTGTTTAGTTCCTTACTCCCGCTATCTTTTTAACCAGCCTACGTCTTAACCGGCTTGGTTTTTCCCGTATTTTTTCTCAAAATGCCTGGCGGATTCTTCGATCAAGTCATTCAATACGTCCGTATCCACATCGTCCAATCGCTTGATATGCAAACACGACTTCCCCTTTGTATGTTTACCGAGTTTCGCCATCAGGTCTTCATATTTTGCAAATCCATCGATGATGTAAAGTGTTAGATTGCGTTTACGCGGCGCGAACCCAATTCTAAACCAGTCACCTTCACGGCCGGACTCGTATTTGAAATGATAATCGCCAAAACCGACGATGCCCGTGCCCCACATTTTAGGGTTCTTGCCAACCGCCCTGCGCATCATGGCGGCGACCGTTTTGCAATCTTTCCGAATGCCCCGGTCTTCCACCGATTCAAGAAACTCCTTTACGCTGGCGTCATTCTTTTTTGTTTTTAACTCAACTTTTGCCATTCGTTTTCCCCCCGGGTAAAGGCTTTCGGATATCAATTGATTCCAGGACGACCGTCCTTATCCGCGTTCTTTTCTCGATACCATGAGCCCGTCTCTTACCGCAACCAATATATTGCTCACACGCGGATCACCATTAACCTTCAAATTATATTCGTGAAGCGCCCGCGTCGATGACTTGACATCTTCACCCATCCCGGCATTTAACACATCCCCGCTCCAAAGTACGTTATCCGCAACGATCAACCCGCCGATCCTGAGCTTTGGAAAAACTAAATCGAAATAGTTTGAATAATTCTCCTTATCCGCGTCGATGAAAACCAGGTCAAACGTCTCATCCAAATCGGAAATAATCTCATCAGCCGGCCCTAAACGGGCTTCAATCTTGTCATCAAAATCTGTTTTCGACCAAAAAGACCGGGCGGTTAAATTGGTGTCTTCTTCAATATCCAGTGTGATCAGTTTCCCGCCGTCGGCTAGTCCTTCGGCAAGACACAGCGCCGAATATCCCATATAAGTGCCGATTTCCAGGATCCGGTGCGGTCGAAGCATTTTGCTAAACATCGAAAGCAAACGGCCCTGATAAAACCCCGAAAGCATATTCTTATCGTCCCGCTCGCCAAACGTTTTGTGACGGAGCTCACGCAGAACGTCGCTTTCATCAGAAGTCATCTTTTCTGCATAAGCTTGAATTTCGTTGTCTACAATATTCATCTGCTGATAAATCGGAACCTCACGCTCCCCGTTTCCTGAATGTGCGATTTCATTTCATCCGGAAATCGACTGAGCCGGGGTAAACCTGCGACGCGTGACTTCGGTTAAAAGCAATAAATGGGCATCCAAAGGAATCCGATTCCTCGCTTTTCGCGCCCGGTCTTACTCACGGTCAGAATTTAATCACTATTTTTCCGAAATGAGATCCGCTTTCCATATATCTTAATGCTTCCCTCGCCTGATCAAAGCCAAAAACCTTGTCAACTACGGGTTTAATCAAATGGAGGCTGATGAATTCGTTCATTTCTTCAAACATCGCACGGGAGCCGACAAAAATACCCTGAAGCCGGACCGACTTCATAAGTATCGAAATCGGATCCAGGTTGCCCTCGTTGGCCAATACCCCGATGACTGATATATGTCCGCCCATTCTCACCGAATTGATAGACTTTGCGAGCGTTCCCGCTCCCCCGACTTCGACAACATGATCCACTCCGCGGCTGGCCGTATAGACCAAGACGGAATGGTCCCAATCGGGATTTTCGCGATAATTTATCAAGTAATTCGCGCCGAGAATGTCAGCCCGGCCAAGTTTTTCATCCGATGACGAAGTGATAATGATTTCGGCACCGATCTTATTGGCAAATTGAAGCGCGAATACCGAAACCCCTCCGGTGCCCAGCAGCAAAACCGTTTCTCCCCGCTGCAAATCGCCCGATACTCTCAGAGCGTTCCAGGCTGTTACTGCCGCGCACGGCAGCGTCGCTGCTTCTTCAAACGAGAGATGTTCGGGAATTCTTACCAGTCCTTCCTGATCAAATGCCCCGAACTCCCGGAGGCAGCCGTCAACGTCCCCTCCGAGCGCAGTTTTCGCATTCTCGCTGGTGATTTCACCGTCAATCCATCCCTGCATAAAGATGGGCATCACGCGATCGCCGGTTTTCCACCTGGTTACATCCCGTCCGACGTCAACGACCTCACCGGCACCGTCGGACAGCGGCACCAGCGGAGTCTTGAGTTTCGGGTCATACCACCCCTTGACCATCATCAAATCACGATAGTTAAGCGAAGCCGCATGGAATTTTACAGTCACTTCATTCTCACGCGGTTTTGGAGCTTCCCGATCCGCTAACGCCAATTCGTCAATCCCAAATTTTTGAATTTCGTATGCCTTCATAATTATCTCGCTGTAAATCCACCGTCGACTTCAAGTGATGCTCCCGTCACATATGACGACTTATCAGAACAAAGCCAGACACAGGCCTCGGCAATCTCCGACGCTTTGCCCAGCCTCCCGACGGGATGAAGCGATTCAAGATATTTTGCCGCCTCTTCTTTTCCCTGAACAAACCTGTCCGTCATCGGCGTTTCGATCAGGCCCGGGAGCACTGAATTGACCCGAATATTTTCACCGGCATACTCGAGCGCCGCAGATTTTGTCAAACCTATGACGGCGTGTTTGCTGGCAACATAAACGGTCATATTCGGAAAACCGACTTTCCCTGCCATTGATGACATATTGACGATTGAACCGCCTCCGGATTCGAGCATCGCCGGGATTTCCTCCCTCATCGAGAGCCAGACGCCTTTGACGTTTGTATTCATCACCAGGTCGTAGACCTTTTCCGTTTGATCTACCAGGGGTTTCATATACTGTTCGATTCCGGCATTGTTGACCGCATAATCCAGCCTGCCGTATATCTCAACCGTTTTTGAAACCATATTGCTTACTTCATCCGAATTCCTGATATCGGTCTTAACAAACGTTGCCGATCCTCCTTCGTCGTTGATCCTTTTGGCAACCGCGTTTCCCTCATCGGCACGCCGCCCCGTTAATACGACATTTGCCCCTTCATCTGCAAAACGCTTGGCGGTGACGGCTCCGATTCCGGATGTGCCGCCTGTAATTATTGCTACTTTTCCTTGAAACATCAGGGCCGGTTTATCTCCTTAAAAAAATCGACCACGCTAAACCGAACCGGGCGAAAATCCTAAATTGCCTGATTGTTTTCGGTCCGGGCTCAAACCCGCCTGATGAGTTCCTCTTTCCGAAACCTCACCTTTGGCAGCCCGGTCAGGAAATCCTCTTCGCGATCCCGGTAACCGAGCGCGCATACGACTACCGAAAAATAGCCTGCCTTTTCAATTCCCAAAATCCGATCGTATTGCTCAGGGATGAAGCCTTCCATCGGGCAAGCGTCTATTCCGCGCAGGGCGGCGGCGCTCAGTAAAAATCCGAGGGAGATAAAGCACTGTCTGGCCGACCATTCATTGATGGTATCCGCTTCGGCCGCTTTCTTTTGAGAGCCGAGCATCATTCCCTTTAACACTTCGAGTTCCTCCGCCGGTGTGCCGCGGACTTCCGTCACCCGCGAAAGATACTTTTCGATGTCCTCCGGACTGGCATCTTTTCTGGCAGCTATAACGACCAAATGTGAACATTCTGAAATCTGCGGTTGATTCCACGAGTGCGTTTTGAGTTCCTTACGTATAGCCGCGTCCGTTACTACATAAAATTTCCATGGCTGGAGTCCATAGCTCGACGGCGAAAGGATCAGGGCATCTTCCAGAGTTTCCCAATCCGCCGGAGCAATTTTCTTAGACGGATCAAACCTTTTCACAGCATAACGCCAACTCAATTGCTCCAACAACTGTTCGTTTGAAATTAGATTATTGCTCACTTTTTTGCTGTCCTGCTGAATTGTTACCGGCTATTTGATCAATCACGTCCTGCAGGGTGTATTTCGCAAACCGCTGCTTTACGGCACCTTCAATTTCAGTTTGCAGTTTTCCCAATATCGGCCTGATGTTTGCCCCGATGTCACAATTCGGATCGGGCGGCTTGGCGTGAAGACCAAATATCTCGTCGTGCGAGACCGCTTCATATATATCCAACAACTTGATCTCAGGAGGAGTTCGCGTGAGGCACGTCCCGCCTGAGTACCCGGTCTGTGAAACTACCAGATCGGCATCATGCAGATCGCACAAAAGTCGCCGGATAACGACGGCGTTAGTATTGACACTCTTGGCAATGTAACCTGATTTCATGCGTTCATCGCAATTGTTTGCGAGCATCGCCATAACGTGTATTGCCATTGCAAATTGACTATTTGCCATAATTGTAACAAGTTTAGTTACAAAGGATCCCGTTGTCAACCATATCGCCCTCACATACACTTGCGGAATTCCCGGTGCGTCAAATCCTTGTCTGCAAGGCCAGATCCTGCAAATCGATCAGTGAATCGGTCGAAATTACGCGGAAAACCCGGATTCGATCATCTCCCGGAAACTGCCTGGCGGTCAGCGAATCGCAAATAATCAATGACGCGCTTTCGAGGCCCCGCTTCCATTCATCACCGGCAGTCGACCGCGAGATTATGGATTCCCCGTCAATCTGAGCGGCGACCAGTATTGTCTTCGCCATCACAATGAATTTTTGCCAACCCGAAACCACTGCGATGAGCGATTCTCTCGGAGGCCGGGTTTCACCCTTCATTGCCTCGGGAACCGAACCGGATTTGAGATAGAGACAGGTCTCGTCAGCTTTAAGGACGGGATCCAGATTCTGTTTTTCATCGAAAAGGGCAACTAAATTTGCTAGGGGAAGATCGGGTTGATTACGAAATTCCCTTAGGCTTACGCCGAATATTTCGGCATCCACCATTTCCGAAATCTCATGGATCAAAATTTCCCGCAATGCCTGATCAGATTCGATTATCAGAAAACTTCCGGGCAGTTTGGATTTGAGACGCCGCTCGAGCCCGGCACTGACATCGCGATGGGTAAAACCGTATGATTTTGCGCTCTCGAAGAATCGGGTAATTAATCCGTCGAGGTCGATTTCGCCATCAGAATCTCCGCTGGTTGCTTCGCCGACGTAGAAACCGCTCCCCTGACGGAATTCTATTAGTCCCCTTTCCCTGAGTTCCTGATAAACGTTCGATACCGTATTGGCGTGAATACTGAATCTTTGCGCTATCTCCTGCCGGCTTGGGAGTTTTTCACCGACCTTTAAATCTCCGCTGGTTACCCCGAGCGTGATCTGGGTGAGGAGCTGATCACGCATCGGCACTTCCGAATTTTTAGAAAGCCAGAGCTTCATTTTTTCGCATTAACTCGATTCGAGCGCGTTCCGAATGGCATCTTCCAGTTTCGGGTACTGGAATTCAAACCCGCTGTCTTCGAGTTTCTTAGGAATCACCTTTGCTCCTTCAAGAATCAGCGATTCGCCCATTTCGCCGAACAGAAGCTTTATTCCGAACCCGGGAACCGGCAGAATTGTCGGCCGGTTGATTACCGCACCCAGTGTCTTTGTGAATTCCTGATTGGTCACCGGCCTGGGAGCAGTCGCATTAACCGCTCCTTCAATCCCGTCATTGTTAAGCAAAAAAATAATCAGCTTCACCAAATCGGCAAGCGCGATCCAGCTCATAAACTGTTTGCCGCTGCCGACTACGCCGCCGACTCCAAAGCTAAAGGGCGTAAGCATCTTCGCCAGCGCCCCGCCGTTTTTAGACAAGATAATTCCGATTCGGGGAGTTACGACACGGGCACCAAACTCTTTTGCCTTCGCTGCTTCGGCTTCCCACTTAACGCAGACATCGGGCAAAAAACCGGTGCCTGGCTCACTATTTTCGGTCAGGACCTCGCTGCCGCGATCCCCGTAAAATCCAATTGCCGAGGCCGAGACGAAAATTCCCGGCGGATTATCAAGGCCGGCTAGTGCCCCGACTAATGTTCGCGTACCGATCACCCGGCTGTCCGCGATCCGGCGTTTCTTTTCTTCGGACCACGATCCATCGGCAACGCTCTCGCCGGCAAGATGAATGACCGCATCAATGTTCTCGAGTTTCGAGAGTTCTTCCGACGAAATTCCGGCCATCGGGTCCCAAGAGACTTGATCCGGTTTTTCCGCGCTTTTTCTCGACAACTTTAACACCTGATGTCCGATCGCCCGCAGTTCCGGAACCAACTTGCTTCCAACCAACCCGCTCGCGCCTGTTACCAATATCTTCATTTCATTCTTAAAAGTCTGTTTCCTATTCTCCGCGAATGTCGCGGCCCTGGAGGTCCTTGACGATAAATCGTGCCATATTCCGCATTTCCTTTTCCGTCAGCTGTCCGTTAAATGACGGCATCGGCAGTTTGCCGTGAGCGATTTGCTGATATATCTCTTCTTCGGACTTCTTTTCCGCTTCGCCAAAACGAAGAGCGGGAACCGGCTTACCGTCAACCATCTTTCCATAAGCTTCGGAACCGTGACAAACGGCGCAGTTTTGACGATAAAGCGACGCTTCGTACTTTTTGCTCTCCGCAATCACGATTCCCCTGCTAACCGATTCTTTTAACGTACAGGCAAAAGCGGTCGCCGCCAGAAAAAAAGCAGTAGTAAGAATTTTCATCCGGTATATGAAAACAAATCGATGCATAAAAACGAAAGAAACAAAAATTCCAAGACCAGGGCTTTCGGCACCGCTATTTTATCGCGCCTTCGATCGGGCTAGAGGCACTGGCGTAGAGTCGTTTCGGCATTCGTCCGGATTTATATGCCAATCTTCCGGCCTCAACTGCAAGTTTCATCGCCAGCGCCATTGCAGCAGGATTCCGAGCTTCCGCTATTGCAGTATTCATCAGAATCGCGTCTGCTCCGAGTTCCATGGCGATCGCCGCATCGGAGGCGGTTCCGACTCCGGCATCGACTATGATGATCGCCCCTCCCAATTGCTCCCTCATAATCTTTAAATTGACCGGATTTTGAACGCCCAGACCGGAACCGATCGGAGCCGCCAAAGGCATCACGGCCGGGCAGCCCGCTTTTAGGAGTTTCTTAGCCATAATCAGATCATCGCTAAAATACGGCAAGACCTTAAATCCTTCGCTAACCAGGACCTTTGCAGCGGCAAGGGTTTGTTCGTTATCGGGCAGGAGCGTCACTTTATCGCCGATGACTTCGAGCTTGATCCAATCTGTTTCAAGGGCTTCGCGCGCCAGACGGGCGGTCCGAATTGCGTGTTCAGCGTCAAAGCAGCCGGCAGTATTGGGTAGAATTGTCATATCCGGATCAAGATAATCCAAAAACGATTCGACTTTTTTATCGAGCGGAACACGATTAACTGCGACCGTCACCATTTTTGCACCCGATGCTTTATGGGCATCCTGCATCTCTTTAAAACTACGGTATTTTCCGGTACCGATTATAAGCCTGGATCCCAGTTCCTCACCTGCCAGCTTAAATATGTCATTCATAAATTATTTCCCTATGATTCCGGCATCGTCAACATCCCAAACGATCGTATTCCTTCAGCTTAACAGAAATTGCCTTAAGTTTTTCGGTCTCATCTGATTCGTCAATTCCGGCTATCTCGCCGTTATCGTAAAGCACCCGCCCCGCCACCATAGAATAAACCACATCTCTCGAATTAGACGCAAAGACAAGCGCAGAATATGGGTCGTAAACGGGCATCTGCGCTAAATGATTTATCGAAACGGCAATCAAATCGGCCTGTTTATCAGCTTCCAGCGATCCGATCTGGTCGTCAAGTCCGAGTGCCCGGGCGCCTCCGAGCGTGGCGATCTCGACAACACTTCGTCCATCCAAACCCCCGGCTCGGTTTCCCGTCCGGCTTAAAAGGGCCCCGAACCTGCCCTCCTCCAGAATATCGCAGCTGTTATTGCTCGCCACCGAATCGCTTCCAAATCCAACATAGATTCCGGTTTCGATAAACCTGGAAAGCGGGGCGATGCCGTGGCCGAATTTGGCGTTTGATTTCGGGCAATGAGCAATCCGCGATCCGCTTTTTGAAATCAATCCGAGATCACCGTCAGATACGTTGACGCAATGGGCAAGAAGAGGCCGGGCATTTAATACCCCTGTTTCGGCGAGATATTCGATCGATGAACATTTCGGCGCAGACCACCCAATACCCTGTTTTTCATAAAGGCCGGCGAAGAACCCCGTGCCAAACGTCATAAAGGATTCTTCCTCTTTCGACTCGGCGGCATGAATCGTCAACGGCACTTCGTTTCGAACCGAGAAATCGGCAATTTTCGAGAACAGGTTCCTGCTTACGGTATACGGCGCGTGGGGTGACAAACCGATTCGGACAAGCTTGGACTCGCGTTCCTTGAGTTTTCGAAATTTTGCGCGATAGGATTTGAAATCGGCCTCCGCCTTATCATCGTCAGGCGAAAAGTCCGTTTCCTGATGCAGAATTCCGCGTAGTCCGGTTTGCTTGAGGGCCTCCAGACCGGCTTCGCCGAATCTTCCGATATCGGCAAAACATGTCACGCCCGCCCTTATTCCTTCAAGGGCGCCGATTCTCGCCGAAACGAGGATATCGGAATCGGTTAAAAGTTTGGCTCGCGTATTTGTGAGAGTCATCAGCCAACCCGCGAAATCGTCGTCATATCGGTCAAGAAAGCCTCGAAGCACGGTGAGCTCGAGATGCGAATGGCAATTGACGAATCCGGGCATCAGCAGTGCGCCGGGAAACTCCCTGTGTTCCGAATCGGGAAATCTCGATTTGAGAACCTCTTTTCGGTCGACCGCGAGTATTTTGTCGTTTTCGATTGCGACTGCGCCGTCGGGAATTGGATCCCGCGTAATCGGGAGCACAAAATCGGCAGAAAGTATTTTCATATTGAGTTAATGCATCCCGTCGGACGTTGAAAATATTATCGGCCTTGTCCCCCGCCGCGGAAGCGGCTCAATACTGACGAAACGTAAATCCTCGTTGAGGGGATATCAATTCTCTCGATAAACTGCTTTTCAGAAAGCTTTGAGGGATCAGTTCCCTTTGTCCATTCTTCGACACGGCTCGCTCCGGCGTTATAAGCGGCGAGGGTCATTGCCTTCTCACCCGCAAAACCCCGGTATTTCTCGCTCAACATCTCCAGATACCAGCAGCCGACCTGGATATTTCTTTCCGGATCCAACAGAAATTCCCGGGCGTTCTCTTCTGTTTGTTTTTCAAATTCCTTAAACCCAGTTTCTTTGGCCCACTCCCGGGCGACCAGCGGCGTAACCTGCATCAACCCGACTTCATTATCCGCACCGATACGCCAACCCCGGAAATAAGTTTCTTCATAAATCACACTCCATACCAGCCGTTCTTCAAGTCTGTAGACGCCCGCTTGTCTGGCGATCAGGTCATCATAGCGGTGCACCCAGTAGGAATTCAGATAGTAATATCCGGCCACGGTTAACACAGCGAATGCAACAAGTAAAATGAATATATAGAACAGTTTACGTCGCATAACCTCTCAAAAGAGTTTAACTTTTGAACCGATCCCCGGGGTCGTTTGAATTTGACTTCAAATCCGTTTCTCGCGCCCCATTGTTGTCGGTATTGATCCTGAAGTTGCCGTCGTCGCGCGAGATTTTGCCGGAACGAACCATTTCGGCGAACAAGTCTACGTCATAATCGACGTCGCGTGACATCTGCTCACGAATCTCAAGAAGGATTTCCAGGAATTTCGGACGACGGTACATATCTATTCTGATAGTAAATAGTGAGCTATCAACGGTCAACGTCAAAACGCGAATACTAAAGGGTATGAACAAGGAATTCGGGAGTAATGACCAACGGGACGAAGAACCCCGCCGCGGTATTAAAGAGTCTAACCCGTGCCTGCTTCCGAACATTGGCTATGTGTCCGAAATTCCAGGTTACCAGATAATCAATTTTGTAAAAGGATGCCAGCGCAACGTGCAAGGCATCCGCTATGTACTTTCTGTGAAATATACCCCGCGAGATATAACCCTCGGCCAGGATTGCAATTTCTTCGGCCAGATCAAGCCTCTCCAGCGGCTTTATCAGATTGAGGTACGCGGAACGGTGGGGTTCGACAAGACATTCCAACTCACGCTGGACAAGTATTGATGTGAAAGAGTCATATTCCTTGAGTTCATGCTCCCACCAGCGGATCGTAAGATCCCGTCTAAAAGGTTCGCCGTTGTCGAGATATGCTCCGACGACCGAGGTTTCGATGTACAGACTTTTTTTCATAGAAAAAACACCTATCCGAGCGTCCGGTTTTCAACAGATCAAAGTATAATCAAAATAGAAACCCCGGTGGGACAAGTGCATATATTAAATTCTTCTTGTTATTTGTTGTTCGGCGTAAATGTCAGCCTTGATTTCTGAAAATCGAAGGTCAATCGATAATTCCGCAAAAAGTTTCCTCCCAGAATCCCGGATTGTTCAAATCCCGAGGTCTCGTTTATCAAATCGAGGTCAAGCGCGATTGCTCTCAGGCTGCTCCTTGAGTATTTACCAAACGTCACCCGCGGAAGCAGAAAAGAAGGAACGTTTTCCGTTATCCCGGCCGCGCCGATTACCCGCATTTTTTCGCCTGAATCATAAGGGCTCATTTCGCGTGTCCCGGCAAGATCTTGAGAAATTACCGAAATGCTGGCTCCCGTATCAACGATAAAGTTAAGCGGCGTCTCTATTCCTTCAAGTTTGACTTCACCGCTTAAAAACCCGCTTGAAGTCAGCCGAAGCGGCAATGCCATTCCGCCCGGTTCGATAGCTTTGGCGGCATCAGATCCCTTTTTTATTAACGAAAAGGTCCGCTTCCCATAGTCGATGGTCGCCACGTAATGCGAGATGAGGGAAAGGCCTACGTAACCATCCACTCTTTCATTTGTGTTATGGAATTCACGAATGTAGACAGGCACATTGCGGATTTTGACATCACCCAAGTATATGTTGTTGATAAATCCGTAAACGATATCAAATTTGCCGTCACCTCCAAGGGCGCGGGCTTCTCCGCCCCGGGTAACGGGCTTGATATTCATCCGGTTTGCAGTTTTTTCGGAAATCACCGTGATGCCGGACCCGGTATCAAGTACGAAATTCAGAGGTTCGCCGTCCCTATTAAGTCTTAATTCCACCATCGGCCGGTTATTGACCACTTTCATCTTGACCGATGTTTGCGATTCCCCACCCAAATCGTAAAGCGACGATTTTTTTCCAAGGTACGTCAAAAATCGAATCAGGCCCTTTATCCGCTCCCGTCTTTCGACGTCGGTCCGCGGCGAAATTCTCAAAAATCTCTGGTAAGCGCGCGCCGCTTCCCTATATTTCTCCCCCCGGGAAGAAACCTGCGCCAGCGCAAATTCGAAATCCGGTTCTCGCGAATCATGATGGACCGCTTCTTTTAGATTCGAGATGCTTTCGTCAATCCGGTTTTCATAAAAATCAAGCATGCCGGTCGCCGCCCAGGCGAGGGCCTCACGACGATTCAGAACCAGGGCATTTTTGAGCAGTTCGCGAGCGGTCTCAAAATTACCGGCGCTCAGATAGGTCGCTCCAAGGATTGCAAACGCAAAGGAATTATCGGGCTCCTTCTTGGCTACTTCGTAAGAATAGTCATAGGCAACACGTAAGTCTCTTCTTTTTAATTTAAGATAAGCGAGTTCAAGTTTGGCTCTCGAATTTTCAGGGTTTCGGAGAAGGACGCCCGCCAGTATCTCTTCGGCTTTCGTTATATTCCCATCTCTCGAAAGCTTTTTCGCTTGTTTGATAAGCTTTTTCGAATCCGACGGGTCGATTTTTTGAACGTCGCGGGCACCGAAACCCGATGATGAAAAACCGACTGCAACCAAACAAAAGAGGAGAACAATCCTCGCGATTTGACGGGGTTGTCGAAAATGACCGGACGTAACTGATCTGAACTTCATTATATCTATCCTATTGTCTTCCCTCCGTCCGTGGTGCCAGGTTATTTCAGGATTTCACCGGTCTTCATCGACCACAAAACTAAATCAATCTCATCAAAATCAATTTCGATTTCTTTGGCAAATTGTTTTAGCCGTTCTTCAATCTCAAGATACTTCAACCTTGTAGTTGGAGGCTTCGGCTCCATTATGATTCTTAATTCCGACAAACACCGAAGGACATGTTTGTCCAGGATCGCATAACCCTTTAAGCCGATATTTCTCAAATAATGACTCGCTTCCTTAAACCCCAGACCTTTAATACCTTTTTCGTTAACAAGCCAATCACGCCGTTCGTAGTGATCCTGAAACCCCGAAAGTTTCTCCTTTAAACGCATCCCGCAGTGGGCCTCGAGAAAATCCCGCGACGCAATTACGTATCCCGCCCGCGCACGCGGATAACGATGTTTACCGAGTAATGCGTTCATCACTTCATCGTGCGATCCGGACAACAAATACGGCCTTGTCGCATCAATCGAGCGAAGTCCCATTCTGGCTGAACAACCGCCCGTAAAAAAGCAATAGACCATTTCTTCCCACAGCCGTTGATCGGATCCGTTTTTCCAAACATCTTCAAACTCCAGTAGCCGACTGCGGATCGCTTCACGCCTTTCAATGTGAGCATTCTTAATCGATTCAACGGTGATTGGCTGGTTTACCTTATTCACGAAGCGTGTCTGAACACCTCAATTCTATGCCCCGCGAAACTACAAGTCAACAAAATTTCCCGTAATTGCGTTCTTCAGTCGGCTCCGCCAACTGCCTGACTTTTCGGGGTTTTTCTGAAAACACTTCACATTTAGTAGTTTATGATGTATAAGAGATAGTGATTGCTACTATAAGCAATTCTAAATCTTTGCATCCAATTGCCCGTAAGATACATCTAAACCACGGTTTACACCCGAAACCTATTGTTAATGTCCCAGGGGTATGGATAGACGCGCTAGTGATGTGGTATACTTTTTAAAGTTTTCTTCTCAAGAAACCTGCAAGAAAACCTGCCGCATCCAGCAACAAAAAAAATCAATAAATGAAAAGTTTTACCGGGAAAAAATTATTTAAGCTAAGTATCGCTATCGCTTTCTGCGCCATTTCGGGGGCCGTAACATCTTATCCCCAAACTACCGAACGAAGGCCATTATTTCAATCCATTACGATCCAACCCGGAAAGCCGACTCCAAACGCGTCCCCGACACCGCTTGTCAGAAAGACGAGCAGCACACAACCGATAGTTTCGGAAGCTTCAGCGCCTCCGGAAAGTCTGCGTAAAACAATGTTCCCGGGGCTTGCGGAAATCGATATACCCGGATATTCCGGAGTTTTGATCGAAAGCGAAGACGGCACGGTTGTGCTCGACAGCTTTTCAAACCACGCGTTCAATCCGGCATCGAACGTAAAAATCGCCACCTCATATGCGGTTTTGAGAACATTTGGCCCCAACTTCAGATTTCGATCCGGGATTTGGACCGACGGATCGATCGACCGGTCCACAGGATCACTGATCGGAAATTTATTTGTATCGGGCCGTGATCCGATATTCAATTACGAACACGCCGTATCAATCGCGAACGCGTTAAATCGACTCGGTATAGCAAGGATCGAAGGAAATCTGGTCGTCACATCTAACTTTGTGATGAATTACAGTTCCTCGTCTCCCCGCTCGGGTAGTTTGCTTTTAAGGGCATTGAGCAGTGAGAAAAGAAATTCGGCTGCGAAAAGGGCATGGAGCAATTATGTTTCAAACTCGGGAAAGGTCGGGATCGCAAACCCTGATCCGGGTGTGGAGTTTACGGGCTCGAGTTATGTCCAGGTGCTTCCTTCAAACGCTGAACTCCTCTTTACACATGAATCTGCGCCACTCAAAGAAATCGTCAAAGCTACGATGAGCTATTCAAACAATTTCTTGTCCGAACGCCTTGGGGACATGATTGGAGGCGCTTATCGCGTCGCCGGCGTGGTCCATCGGGATACCGGCGTACCTTCTTACGAATACAGCATTGAAACCTGCAGCGGCCTCGGAATCAACCGGGTAACGCCTCGCGCCCAGATGACGTTGCTAAGGGTCTTTAAGAAGATGCTCAAGACTCACGGGATGACCTTTGCAGACGTGATGCCCGTGGCCGGAATGGATGACGGGACCCTTAAGAGCAGGTTTGATTCAGATATCCATTTGGGCAGCGTCGTCGGGAAAACAGGCACGCTTCGCCAGACCGATCGCGGCGTCAGCACGTTAAGCGGAGAAATAAATACGCGTCGCGGTAAATTCTTATTTGTGATTTTTAACCAACGAGGAAATGTATGGACCTTTAGAAACTTTCAGAATTCATTTGTGCCTTTGGTCCAAAGTTATCTCGGGGGAGCAGTTTCAACGAAATATGTCCCGATTCCGATGGCACATCGACTCGCAAAATCAAGGGTAGTCTATCCGGTTGGTTCGCGAAGACGGATCGAAGATTAAGCTGTAAATTTAGATAAACAGGTAAGTAGGAAGTGAGAATCCCTCGCTTCCTTTTTTCGTTTGTGTTGTTGTGACCTGTGTCACAGCAAACCGGCCGATTCTTTAGTTTTTCGGCTTACTTGTCGAATCAGTCCAAATAATGCAAAATCACTACTTGTTAAAGGCTGCCTCAACACCGAAATGAGCGATTCCGACCAAACACCGGCTAAAAAAGGAAAAGAGAACAATTCAGGCGATCCGTTGGAAGAAAACTCCGTCGACTCCGGACTTGAGCAACCGGGCGGAACTAAACCCGCAAGCGTGGCTAGATCGGCCGGAATTGTCTCGATCGCCGTGATGATTTCGCGGGTTTTCGGGTTAGCTCGCGAAATGGTGTTTTCCCGCCTGTTTGGTGCCGGTTATTTGACCGATGTGTTCCAGGTTGCGTTTAAGATTCCAAACCTTTTGCGCGATCTGTTCGCAGAGGGGGCGTTGTCGGTCGCATTCGTAAAGGTATTTACCCATTATCAGATCAAAATAAGTGAGAAAGAGGCGTGGCGGCTGGCGGCGCTGATCTTTAACGCACTGGCTATTGTTCTGAGCCTGGTCGTAATCCTCGGAATTTTACTGGCACCTTATTTTGTTCCGATAATTGCGATTGGATTTCCGGCGGAGAAAGCAAATCTTGCGGTTTTGCTGACCCGCATTATGTTTCCGTTTATATTGTTCGTCGCTCTGGCCGCGGTCGCCATGGGCGTCCTTAATACAAAAGGAAATTTTGCAATTCCGGCGTCGGCTTCGACCGCGTTCAATATTGTTTCGATTCTGGCAGGGCTTTCATTCGCATATTATCTAAGCGGCGGCGAATGGACCAAGTCAATCGATAAAAATGCGATCCCGGATGTTTCGGCTCAATGGGCAATAATCGGCATGTCGATTGGGACTCTGATCGGTGGGCTGGCCCAACTTGCGATTCAGCTTCCTTCACTGCATCGGGTCGGGTTTAGATTTAAGCCGATATTTAGTCTGACCGATAAAGGCGTCCGACGCGTATTACGGCTGATGGGTCCGGCCATCATCGGGACCTCGGCCGTTCAAATAAAAGTTTTGGTCGACACGACGATTGTTTCCGGCATCGAAGGCGGAAACTCTTGGCTTCCCTATGCGTTTCGCCTGATGCAGTTTCCGATCGGAGTATTTGGCGTGGCGATCGGTGTGGCGGCGCTCCCGACCCTTGCCAGGCTGGGTTCTGAAAACAATATCGAGAAATTCCGGTCGACGCTTGCTGGCTCGCTCGGCCTTGTTTTCTTGTTGACGATTCCTTCGGCTTGCGGGTTGATCGTATTGGGCGAACCGATAATCCGGCTCATTTATCAGGGTGGCGTTTTTACCGCGGCGGATACCAATATGACGGCTTGGGTTTTAGCGGGTTATTCAGTCGGGCTAACCGGATATGCGGCGATCAAGGTGCTTTCACCGTCGTTTTTTGCGCTTGAAGATGCAAAAACGCCGATGTATGTCAGCGTTGCATCCATTTTTATACACGTCCTGTTTAGTTATTCACTGATGAGATACTTCTCAACCGTCGGGGTCTCACCGCAAAGGCCCGATGGGTATGGTCCGGTCGGCGTAGCCCTGGCAACCTCGATCGTAGCCCTGATCAATTTCTTTGCGCTAACGGTGCTTATGCGCCGAAAGATCAAACGCATCGAAGCGCGCAAAATAATCTCTTCGTTTGTCAGAATACTATTGGCTTCGGGCCTGATGTCGATTGTCTGCTTCTTCAGTTATCAATACTTAACGGGTTATTTCGGAGAGAAAGTACTGCTTGTGAAACTGGTCGAAGCGCTTGTACCGGTATTTTTTGGCGGCGTCACGTTTTTTGTATCGGCAAGGATCTTGGGTGTTAGAGAGCTGGATCAATTTATCGATACGTTTAAGAGAAAATTTGGACAAAACAAATAATCTTCCGGTGGAATCCGAAGGCTTACGGTCATTACAACCGTAATCACGCGAAAAGCGATTCAAATGCTTCCTCTTCGATAACTTCCACCCCCAGTTCTGCGGCTTTGCTGAGTTTTGAGCCGGCCTTTTCGCCTGCCACTACATAGTCGGTATTTTTACTGACCGACGATGCCACCCGCCCGCCGCGTTCCTCGATTATTCTTGCCGCCTCGCTTCTCGTATAATTAACCATCTTTCCGGTAAGGACGAAAGTCTTTCCGACAAACCGTTCATCCAGACCGGCCGATGATTCTGCGTCAACCGCCATATTTACACCGGCATCGCGAAGCCGCTTGATCAGGTCGCGTCGTAAATCATCGCGGAAAAAATCATAAACGCTCTGCGCGACCGTTTCGCCGATCTCGGGCACCGCATCGAGTTCCTCAACCGTCGCTTCTGACAATTTTTCGATCGACCGGTAATTATTGGCAAGGATTTTCGAGTATCGTTCGCCGACGTGTCGGATGTCGAGTCCAAACAGCAATTTTTGGAGTCCTCGCCGTTTGCTCGCTTCGATCTGTTTAAAAACATTTGTCGCCGACTTTTCGGCCATCCGGTCGAGCCCGGCCAGAGTTTGAATATCGAGCGAATAAAGGTCGGCGACATCACGGACATACCCTCCGTCAACCAGTTGATTGATTAAAACTTCACCCAGGCCTTCGATATCCATCGCCTTCCGCATCGCAAAATATCCGATTCGGCCTTTAATTTTCGCTGGGCAGACATCATTGCTGCAGCGGGTTACCGCTTCGCCTTCCGGACGAACCGCGGCAGAACCGCAAACGGGACATCGATTCGGAAACTGATACTCGCTTTCGCTTCCGTCGCGCCGGCTCTTGATCACCTTAATCACCTGCGGAATGATCTCGCCGGATTTTTCTATCAAAACCTGGTCACCGAGCTTTAGTTCCAACCGCGCTATCTCATCTTCGTTATGAAGAGATGCGCGGGAAACTGTGGTTCCAGCCAAATCGACCGGCTCAAGCACCGCGACGGGTGTCAGCGCGCCGGTCCGGCCAACCTGTATATTTATGTCATCCAGCCGGGTTGTCGCCTGCATCGCCGGATACTTATACGCTATCGCCCAACGCGGCGCCTTTGAAGTCGTGCCGAATTCGTCCTGAAGATCGGTCTGATTGATTTTTACGACGACACCGTCGATATCATAATCGAGCGAATCTTTCTTCTCTTCCATACTCTCGCAAAACCCGATTACTTCATCGATCGTCTCACACAATTTACGGTTCGGATTGACATTAAAACCGGCACGCTTTAGAAACTCGAGGCCTTCCCAGTGAGTATTAAACGCCTTACGGTTACCGCTTAAGACATCGTAGGGAAACATATCAAGACGCCGCGAAGCGACGATCGCCGAATCGAGCATCCTGATCGTTCCCGACGCCGAATTTCTCGCGTTTGCAAAAGGCTTCTCTCACTTTTTAATCAATAGCTGGTTGATCCGGTTGAATACGGATTTCGGGATAAAGGCTTCGCCCCGGACTTCAAGTTCGGTCGGAAAATTACCATTCAGTCGCAGCGGAATTGACCGGATAGTTCTAGCGTTCGGCGTAACGTTGTCGCCGCTCTGACCGTCCCCGCGTGTTGCCCCTACAGCCAATACTCCATTTTC
>JBFGKW010000023.1:0-35393 GCA_041576495.1 Aridibacter sp.
ATCCGTCTTGATAAAACAGAGTATTTCGATCTGATGTTGTACCCGTCTGAAAACCATGCATTTCAACGCTCAACCAGTTGGGAAGACGAATACGAACGAATCCTGGCATTTTTCGAAAAACATCTGAAGTAATTTATTAAAATCCAGCCCGGCGAACACCGACATCAAAACAGCTGATGAGTACCGAAAAATGTAATGAATGCTTGGCAGTAAGGCCATCATAATGTGAAAATCTAGTGTGTTAAAAAAGGGGCAGTCTCACGCCCGCTAATTTTTTTTGTGTGATTTGCGGCTTAGTCTTAAAAGAGGTTTATGCGAATTCTAGTCACCGGCGGTGCCGGTTTTATCGGATCCCATCTTTGCGAACGGCTGCTCGATGACGGCCATGACGTATTGTGTCTCGATAATTATTTCACGGGCCGGAAGTACAATGTGGCCCATCTGCTTGATAATTATCGATTCGAATTGATCCGCCACGATGTGACCCTGCCGGTTTTTCTTGAGGTCGACCAAATTTATAACTTTGCCTGTCCGGCGTCACCGGTTCATTACCAATATAATCCGGTAAAAACCGTTAAAACGAGCGTCATGGGAGCGATTAATATGCTCGGTATGGCCAAACGCGTCGGAGCAAGAGTTCTTCAGGCATCGACTTCCGAGGTTTACGGGGATCCCCTTATTCATCCGCAAACAGAAGACTATTTCGGAAACGTCAACCCGATTGGTCTGCGGAGTTGCTATGACGAGGGAAAACGGGTTGCCGAGACCTTGTTTATGGATTATCACCGTCAAAACGGAGTCGACACGCGGATTGTGAGAATTTTTAATACCTACGGTCCGCGAATGCTCGAAAACGATGGACGGGTTGTTTCGAACTTTATCGTTCAGGCCCTCAAAGGAAAAGATTTGACCGTTTACGGCACCGGTGAGCAAACCCGTTCATTTTGTTACGTCGATGACCTTGTCGAAGGGGTCATTCTGCTGATGAATACCGAGGCACAAGATATTCATTTGCCCGTCAATATTGGGAATCCGAATGAATTCACGATGAATGAGCTCGCCCGGGAAGTTGCGGCAGCTTGCGGGAAGGAGATTTCGATCACGCACATGCCCTTGCCAAACGACGATCCCAAACAAAGACAGCCCGATATCGGGCGGGCTGCAAAATTGCTGGGCTGGAAACCGACGGTACAACTCTCGAAGGGTCTCACGAAAACGGTCGATTACTTTACAAAGTCCTTGAAACAATAGGAAAATGAGCTTCGATCATCCGTTGAGAGCCATATTATGCCGATATTCCGGCATTCATTCGACAAGATATTAAACATCGGGTTTTAGACAAGAAATAATATGAAAACATTAATAACGGGAGGCGCGGGTTTCGTCGGAAGCCATCTCGCAGACAGGTTGGTCGGCAGCGGAAACGAAGTGACGGTAATCGATGATCTTTCGACCGGCAGGTATTCCAATGTCGGACATTTGGAAGGGGACGAAAACTTTAGACTGATTATAGGGAGCGTTCTTGACGAACGAATGATGGAACGGCTTGTCAGGGAAACTGACCAGGTTTTCCATATGGCCAGCGCCGTTGGCGTAAAACTGATCATGGACCAGCCGGTTCGAACCATCGAAACAATCTTTCGCGGATCGGACATCGTGCTCGCCAATTGCTCCCGTTATCGAAAACGGGTTCTGATCCCGAGTACGTCTGAAGTTTACGGCAAAGGAACATCGGTTCCATTTAAAGAAGACGACGATATTCTAAAGGGTTCAACCAGCAAACACCGCTGGGCATATGCCTGCGCCAAGGAACTGGACGAGTTCTTATCTCTCGCCCATTGGAAGGAAACGCGTCTTCCGGTAGTCGTAGTCAGGCTCTTTAACACTGTCGGGCCGCGCCAGACGGGCCAATACGGAATGGTGGTTCCGAGATTTGTAAAAGCGGCATTAAAAAACGAACCGATCCCGGTGTTTGGAAATGGAGAACAGTCGCGCTGTTTCGGACACGTCTCGGATGTTGTCGGCGCGCTGATCAGCTTGCTCGAGAATCCTGAATGTTACGGTCAGGTGATTAACATCGGTAATCCGGAGGAGACTTCGATCAAAGCCCTTGCCGAAAAAGCGATCGAGATGACCGGAAGCAAGAGCAAAATCGAGTACATCCCTTATAAAGAGGTATACGGCGAAGGATTCGAAGATATGCAGCGGCGGGTTCCGAGCATCGAAAAGGCCCGGAAATTGATAGGTTTCAAGCCAACCCTAACCCTCGAAGACATCATCAATGACGTAGTCGATCAATTTCGGGATGAAATAATAATCGAATCGCAGAGTGCATAAAATGAGTGTTGTTAAATCAATTTCCGTGTCGGTTGTTATATTTTTGGCGGCGCTTGCCGCCCCGGCGCAGGACACTGGAAGCGTAAAGGGAATCGTCCGTTCGGATTCGGGTGATAAATTGGCCGGCGTTTCAATCATAGCCCGCCGTGAAGGCAAGGATCTGGGGTCAACCGTTTCCGGAAAAGGTGGAGAATTCCGGTTGAGCGGATTAGATCCAGGGGTTTACAATCTTGTATTTGAAAAGGACGGATTCAGCTCGGGAGTGTTGTTTGGCGTTCTGGTAAAGAAGAAAAAAGTCAACAATCTTAGCGACCGGCTGATAATGACGATCGATGAAGGCACCCTGGTTATTGTAAGCGGCAGTGTTTTTAATCAGTACGGCCGCAGCATTTACGGCGCCAAGGTTAAGATCGAAGAAATCCTGCCCGATCAAGACTCCCGCAGGGATTCGACGATTTATACGAGCCGCTCAGGGCAATTTACGTTCAGGTTTGAAGAAGGCAAGAGAACTTTACGGGTTACCGTCTCGGTAAAAGACGTCGTCGGGACAAAAGAAATAGAGGTCGATGATGCAGGAATATATCGTTTGGCGCTGACTCTCAACCTTCCGGAAAAAACAAGCTAATTGATAGTATCTGAAACCTCATCCGTCGACTGCTTGCCTGCGACCGTACCGGCATCGGTAACGATTAACGGAAACTCATCGAGCACTTCCGTTTCGGCCAGCGTCTGAACCCAGTAGGTGCCCGCATCGGGGAAAACAACATTCACGAAAAAACTAACGTTATCCGTAAAGCCGCCGGGCGTCAGGTCAACCTGCGTCGATTGCGACGTTACGACCAGATTCAGCTTATCAGGTGATAATATTCTGACTTCGGTTCGATATATCCCTTCCCCCCGCCAGTGATTGACAACCGCAAATTTTATAAGCGAAACCGGCAGTTTCTCAACCATTATGTTTTGAAATACACCCATCAGCGACACCTTATTACCCATTTCCAGGCGAACGTCATCACACAACAGCGTATAGACAAGATTTAAGTTTTGTATATCCATTTTTTTACACTAATCAAAATAATAGCAGTTGAGTCAATAAAACACCGAATAAACCTTGATTTTCAAACAATTGTTCTCGTAATTGGATCTTCGCGGTATAATTAGAAAATTTCCGAAATTTTTGAGCGAGTCAAAAAGTTCAAATGCTGGTTTATCTTCTTATTTGTCTATGCCTTTCGCTGGCCGGAATCGCGGGCCTCCAGTTTTTCTATATGATTTATCTCGAACAGCTTCAAAAGCAGCAGAAGAGGCATATTCGGGAATTGGAAAATCAAGCACTTCGCCTTAACCGGCTGCTGAAAGAAGCGAAATACCAATCGTCAGTTCAAACGCAATTATCGGAAACTCTTCGGGGGGAACCTGAAAGCGAAGACGAGCGCGAAATCTGGGCGGATTTGATTGAAGATAAGTGATTTGAAGTTGACGGTAAAGATCAGTCTGCCCTTAGTTTTACCGTTGTCGCACCGGAACCTCCGCCGGAAAACTCATCGCCGTTTCGAAAGGACTCAACAAACTCCGTCTCGGACAACAGCTTGCGAACAATCTCGCGTTGGACACCGATTCCCTTCCCGTGAATGATCCGCACGACCGTAAATCCCTTTTTCCGGACTTCCTCGAGATAAATCCTGGTGACCGCTCTAACCTCTTCGGGCCTGAACGAGTGCAAATCAAGCGAATCGGTAATCTCTAGTTCAACCGGTTCAGAAAACGGATTTTCACCCGGGTCATTCACTTTTTACCTCTCTCGTCCGCATAAAATTTGATATTCTCCGGCGGAGTTACGCGAAGGCGCTTGTTCTTATCCCGATACAAGACAAAATTACTGTCTTCGATCGCGCCGGTCGCCGGGTTCCTCAACCGAACGGTAAATATTTTGTCGTCGCCCGTGCCCTCTACCTTAAGCGGCAATACACCCCACAGGTCGAGCCGCTCGCGGGCAGTATTATATGCCGTGTAATGTTCTTCATTATATTTATCAAACCCGAGAACGAGAATGCCATCGAAATCAGGTTCGACTCCGTCAATCGCCTTTACCTCGTTGGTTCGAGACAATATCACCCAACTTCCCGGTTTTGTGACTTGAACATCTGAATCGGCATTCGTAATTGGTTCATTTGAAACCAGATTATTTTCAAGGCTGATCCAGGTGACAAATTTTCTACGGTTCGTTTGATAATAAATTATGTCGCCCGGGACCTGAAGATCAACCTGCCGTCCAAATATCCATCCCATCGGCGCGGGTGAGACTGAGGGGTCGAGCCTTACTTTGTACCAGACGTCATACCGCTCATCAATTCGCACCGAAGCATCATTTTCTTCTTCGGCTGCCCTTATTTCTTCACTCACCGGCGCTGCTTCTTCGCCGTCATCTTCTTTAGTAACATACTTCCAAGCTACGATTTCAAAGGTCGCCCGATTATCGAGCCGTAAAAGGATGTTTGAGTTTGTCTGTTCCGGAGCGAGTCGAAGATTCGAGGGCGCCCGCAAGCGTCCGACCGCTTGAGACCGCAAATCTTTCGATTCTTCAGCCAGCTTTTTCGATGCGTCAAGAGATTCCCCCTTGATTATATGCTGCGCCTCGAGCCAGCCTTCGGTGTTGTCTTCATCAAACGCCCTGACGCGATACCAATCGACTCCCTCAAATTCGGTGGAACTCAAGAGTTCGACCGTTTCTCCGCGCTTGACCTCCAACAAATCAGCTGCCACAACCGCGTACGAACTTCGAATATAGACGTTTTTACTAATTATCGTCCCGGTTTCGGTAAGCCCGGCAAAACTCCAGGTGTTGTCAATAACGGCATCGAAGACCCCGCAGGAAACTGAGAATAAACCGGTTAAAACGGTCAAACTTAATATAATTTTCCTAAAATTCATTTTTTATTGCTATTTCGATTTCTTTAAAAATAATCGCCACCTATTATAGCCTAATTTTTTCAGCAACGCCTTTTGCCTTTTGCTTACGCGCCCCTTGAGTTTGAGGCGAACTGACGGAAGTTTTCCAAACACTTCGATCCCGATTGTTTCCAGATATTCCGTTAAATCAAACGAAGCGGAATTTACTATGTGGTTGCTTACGATCGGACTCAATTCTGGGAACGACCTGAGAAGGCTTAAAATGGCCGGGCCGGCCCCTTCCGAATTTTTTCCTTTGTTATGACGGTTTAAGGCCAAAGCGAATACGGCAGTCAAATCACGCTCACCCTTGCTTTCCCTCAAAAGTGTTAGGTCGGTGATAAAGGCGACCAGCAATCCGCGCGCGTAAACACCGGCCGCCGGATCGTCCCGGCGCATTATTGAGGCTTTGGAAAGCGGTATCCGTGATTCGCTTGCGTTAACCAAACTCAATGCCGCGGCAAGCGTGTTGAGGTAGTCTTGAAACGTGATTCGTCCAAGCCAGACACCCGTTTTTAGGGACTGATAAACGGAAAAGCCTTCATAAAACCACGCGTAATCGCCTGAAAGATTAAGCCCATTCGGTATCCAGAGGTGAAACAACTCGTGGCGCAGCTGTTCGTGCAATCTTTGCGCCGCCGAACTGCTGAAGGTCGTCGGTGAGGAAATTATCGATATCGTTGAGCCGCGGGTCTCAGCCCTCCAACGCTCAAAACCGATGTCCTTCGGAAACGGCACTAAATTGACCTGAACACGTCTTTGATGCGGTTTTCCAAACAGCCGTTGATATTCACCAAAGATTTCGAAAGCCATCTGAAACGCTTCGTCATCAGTAAACTGCCAATCACCGGTAATCGAAAAGGACATATCTGATTGGCCGACGGTTTGCCGCTTGCCCCTCGGGCGCTTCGCAATTAAGAACACCGCGTCTTCGATTTCCTTGACCTGATACGCATCCCGGGCCAATTCGCTCTCGCTGCAGGTGATATTCCAGGAACCCGGCAGATCAAATTCAACCCGCGCCGAAATCTCTTTCCCGAATATTGGCAGGATGTCGTAAAGCATGATCAACCCCCGATTCTGCCCTATCCATGAGACGTGGGCGGTTAAAAAAACGTTCCCGGGTACGGGGAGCAAGACGGAATAGGTGATTGTCTGCGGAGGCGTGGAGGATACAAATTCGCCGTCCTTAAATTTCTGAAAAGGAATTTCCTTCAGATCGCGATCGAAAAACCTTAACTCTTTAACCCGCGCCGAAAGATTTGCGGCGTCCGCATACGATTCGGTAAAAAGCCAGTTTTTTCGCTTAGGTTCCACCCTTGAGATATTAGTGATCGTGATTTCGGCTTTGGGAACTTCCGGCGTTGGAAGTTTTATCCGAATTTCCAGGTCTTGTGAAGACGCACTAGCATAAGCAACCGCCAGCACTAAAATGATTAATGCCGAATGGATAAACGTTTTTCGCTTTGTTGACATCAATATAAACCGCGAATTAGAATAGCGGTTGAGTTTCTCTTCTTATCGGCTTTCGGGAATAATTGGATATAGCACCAATGAGTATTATCAAAATTATCATATACACGTTAGCATTTTTGCTGAGCCTGCTGTACTTAGGTCGTTTTTTCTTTTGAGGCAAAAAATTCGGTAACACCACTTGAGCAATCGGCTTATTAAAACTGCTCGCGTGAATTCAAATCACCCTGCAAACTTTCAGCGGTCTAAAGGATTGGCCGCTGTTTTTGTTTTCGAAAATAAATAAATCTGGAATCAAGTATGACGGAATTAAGAAAAATAAGGCGCGCTTTAATAAGTGTATCGGATAAGGCCGGAATCATAGACTTTGCAAAGGGCCTGACGGGCTTTGGCGTAGAAATAATAAGCACGGGCGGCACGGCGAGCGCGCTCCGTGAAGCAAATATTCCTGTAAGAGAAGTTGCCGACGTCACCGGCTTTCCCGAAATGATGGACGGAAGGGTAAAAACGCTTCATCCGATGATCCACGGGGCATTTCTCGCCCTCCGGGATAACGAAGAGCATCTTGCCGCTATGAAGTCTCGTGGAATTGATCCGATCGACCTGATCGCGGTCAACCTCTACCCGTTCGAAAAGACGATTGAAAACGAAAATGTTGAGCTCCAGGCCGCTGTCGAACAGATCGATATCGGGGGCCCGGCGATGATACGATCGGCGTCCAAGAATTGGCGGGATGTCGCCGTAGTCTCCGACCCCAGGCTGTACGGCGATATACTTGATGAGATGACCGCAAACGATTGCTCGCTCACGGTTGAAACAAGACGGCGGCTCGCAGCGCTTGCCTATACGAGAACATCGTATTACGACCTGGCGATATCCTCGTACCTTGCCGACCAGCTAAATGACGCGGACCTCGAATATCTTGAACCGCTCAATCCATTTGGAAACTTGGCGTTTATCGAGATTGACCAGATGGACCGGGACTCGAAAACAGCTTCACCCGACGATAAACTGGCAGATTCTTTTTCTATCGAACTGGCCAAGACCGTTGATCTTCGTTACGGTGAAAACCCTCATCAGCAGGCGGCGCTGTACGATTCCGGTGAGTCGGGCGGAATTGCAAATGCAGAGCAGCTATCCGGCAAGGCAATGTCATTTAACAACTATGTTGATGCTGAAGCAGCTTGGAGAATTGTAAACGACTTCAATCAGCTTGCGGTAACCATCGTAAAACATACCAATCCATCCGGTATCGGGCTTGGATCGAGCAATGCTCAAGCACATCAACGGGCGCTGGCGACCGACCCCGTTTCAGCATTCGGCGGAATCGTCGCACTCAACCGGAATGTCGATCGGGAGGCAGCGGAAGCTATTAACAAGGTATTCACCGAAGTGGTCATAGCGCCCGATTATGACGATCAGGCACTCGCGGTTTTTGAGAAAAAGAAAAATCTCCGCGTGCTAAAAATCTCGGGAAACTCCGGATCGGATCCGCTTGAGTACAGGCAAATTTCGGGAGGATTCCTGGTCCAGCATCAGGATCTGCTCAGCATCACCGAAAAAGACCTCAACGTCGTCAGCGAAAGACAACCGACCGAAAAAGAAATCGAAGCGATGATGCTCGCCTGGAGGGCATGCAAACACGTCAAGTCGAATGCAATCGTTTTTGCCAATGATGTCCAGACCGTCGGAGTCGGCGCGGGACAAATGAACCGGGTTGATTCGGTCAGAATTGCGGCGATGCGTGCCCAAAAAACAGAACTTGATCTAAAGGGCACGGTTCTGGCTTCCGACGCCTTTTTTCCGTTTCGGGACAACGTCGACGAAGCGGCAAAATTCGGAATTTCCGCGATCATACAGCCCGGCGGTTCAAAACGCGACAGTGAATCGGTCGCGGCGGCAAATGAACACGGCATTTCTATGGTGTTTACCGGCTATCGACATTTTAAGCACTAATACCATTGTGTTAAACAAAATCTGCTTGACAATCATTAGGGTTTGCCGTATAAATGGTGGCAACTAGGAACTTCTAAAGGAACGCTCGAAGGTTTTTACTTAAAAAAGCCCGCGGGCTGTTTTTTTTAGCCTGCATTTAGTTTTGCCGGTGGGTTTGAACTTCGAGGTTTTTGCCGTCGGTTGAAATCGTGATTGCTCCCCGCCTGCCCGTTGTCATGACCTTTGCGCCGGCGTTTTCCCAGCGGCGGACAACTTCTGAATGAGGATGTCCGAAAGGAGAAGTTCGGCCGACCGGAATGATCGCATATTGAGCCTTTGCCGCGTTTATGAATCCCTGAGATGATGAAGTCCGGCTTCCGTGATGAGCCACCTTTACAACATCTGCCTCTAAATACGCCGGGCTTTTTACGAGTTCATTTTCAGTATCCATTTCGATATCGCCCGTAAATAGAATTTTTTTGCTTCCAAATATCAGTCTAAAAACAACCGATCGGTTGTTTGAGGAACCTTGTTTCAACTGGTCGTCTGCCGCCGGGCTTAGTACTTCCATAATCACTCCTCCGATTTCGATCCGTTGACCTCCATTAATGCCCAGGATTTCAAGCCTTTTTTCCGAAGACAACTCGATGAATTGATCATAGCCCTGATCTTCAGTTGCCGCGGCGCCTATCAATGCGGCTGTTACGGTAAAGTTTCTTATAACCGTTTTGAGACCTTCGATATGGTCGGCATCGGCATGCGTTGACAGTACAAAATCAAGGCTCGAGAAACCCCGTTCCCATAAATACTCTGAAACCACGGCCTCACCAATCAGGCGGGTGTCAGGGTCAAACGGCTCTGAATCTCCGTTGTGCCGGACGATTTTAAGATTCGCAAAATTCTGTTTTCCACCGCCGTCGACAAGCATTGTTTTTCCGTTTGGAAATGTAATCAGAGCGGCGTCGCCCTGCCCCACGTCGAGAAACACGACGGTGAGTTTCCCGTCGGCCGCCGGCGAACTAAGAGGATGAAATATAACTGTTGCCGACACCAGAATCAGCAGTATTGAACCAGAAATGGCTAGACGGCGTCTGAACCGGGCCGATTTTCCCCGAGTGGCCCCGTACTGCTTCGTTTCACGCGGTACCGGTTTCCAGTTGTTCAGCAATATGGTCAGCATCAATACCGGAATCAAATAGAAAACGTAAACTACTTTGTAGTTGTAAACCGGCACTCGGATTGAACCGAGATCGAAAGCGGCGAAGATCTTTGGCGCTAAAAGCAGAAGCCAGTTGAGCGACTCCGCAATTCTTACCAATGCGGCCCCCAGTTCGCCGCTTAACGCCGAGAGTACCAGTGAGGCGAGCGCCGCAGTATTCTGCAGAATGATAAAGACCGTGACCCAGAGATTTAATACTATTGATCCCGGGGAAATCCTGTGAAAATAGACGATCAGGAACGGACACATAAAGATTTGGACGACGGTCGTCACCACTATGCCTTCAAAGACCCAGCGGACCGGTTTTTGAAGACCTGTTTTCTCGAGCCGGCCAGCAAGGGTCGATTTGGCAATTCCGCACTTCCAAATGGTGCGTCTGAGACGCCGGTTCCAGTCTTGCTCGCTCCAATAAATCAATTCACAAAACACCTTCAGCCCGGCCGGAACGCACGGCGGCAGCGGGAATTCCCGCGATGGAGACCACATTCCTATCATCCGCAGCCTTTCGATCAGCGGAATGGCGGCGGCAAAAAGCCCGGTCAAGCTGGAAAAACTCAGGTGAAACGATTGATTAAACAGGTCATCAGGACGCCACAGCAAAATAACGATCGCTGAAGAACCGAGGGCGTTTAATAACGACCCCCTCCTGTGAACAACGAAAGAAAATAATAAAATTGTGGACATCAGGGCGGCCCTGACAACCGGGATTCCGGCCCCGACGGCTATCGAATACAGCCATAACGGCAACACCGCAGACACGAACTGCAGCAGCCTGTTCTTGGTTAGCCGGCCGGCGACGAGGATCAAAACTCCGCCTATCAGCGTGATGTGAAGGCCGCTTATCACGAGAATGTGAAAAGTGCCGCCGTGCCGGAATAAATCGGAAGTCTGACGTGTTAGGTAGTGGCGGTTGCCGAGCATCGAGGCTATCAGAATACCGGCGGTCGAAATGTTGAATCCGGACTTGATTTGCTCAATCATGGATTGGCGGTAGTCATAAATCCACGCCAGAGGGAGAAACACGGCAGTGTCATCGAGTCTTTCGATTAAGAAAGGACTTTTAATCGTGCTCACCGCATCAATACCCTTCTGATCGATTAACTCGACAGCCGAGACCGTGCCCGGGTTATGGTATCTTTGTTCGCGAAAAATGCGGCTGTTGATTCTAACTCCAGCGCCGTGATTCAATTCCAGTTCGGCGTAGGCTTGTTTAGTCTCGTCTTTTTGGGCGGGTGCGAAAAACCTGACCCTGCCCGATACCGTTGATGTTCCGTGATGATCGGAAATCGTCTTGGCGCTGAGGGTTATGTAAAATCCCCCGACCGAAAGCTCCGGATTGCCGGACAGGACCCCTTCAAGTTCGACCGGGTCACCAGACTTGAGCCTGCCAGACTCAATCAGCGATTTTACGGAGTTTGATGGTTCCGATGATTTCGTGATTTGAAAATAGAACGCCCCCGAGGCGGCGGCGGCGATCAATACAAAATATGCCGCCGGCTTTCGATTCACAAAAGCGGCTGCGGCAACGGCATTAATGAAAACGATTGTGAGATATGTTTCGTAACCGGCCGTCAAACGGCTCGCCGCGAGGATGCCGGCGGCAAAACATACGGAAATCCACCAAAGCGGAAAAAAGCTGAAATCCGGACTTAGAGTTTTGTCAGGTGAGGCAGACATTTCAGTATCAGGAGGCAGAGTCGAACCGAATTCGTTATTCCGCCCGTATCAGTATTCTCAGTTTTCGAAACCGCGAATCACTAACCCCCGGAACCAGGATCAAGTGTTCGGGCCGCCGAAACTTTCCAAACTTTTGACGATGCCGGACGATCGCGCGAGCGGTGCTTGGGCCTACTCCCGGAAGCTTTTCGAGTTCGTCGCTGGAAGCCGTATTTATATTAAGGGCGTTTTCCGACGCGGCCGCGTTAAGTGTTTTGTGACTTTTCGTTCGCTTATTTGAGATGCACGAACATAAGGAAAGCGCTAGCGACAGAAGCGTCAGCCACTTAACCAAACGCCGGAAAACAAGGCGCGTTTCTTGATCGTGAGGTTCCATTGTGATTTGCACCGTTGAAGTGCAAAATGCTAAAAGTTATTGCGACAGAGTGAATTAGAGTGTTCTGAATCGCGTTATCCACAAGTTTATCCACAAGTTTCTGTGGATAAATCGAACATCGGATTACGCGTCGCCATTCTCAACGTGAGAATCGTGTACTCCAGTCGTGAGGAGACACCGGGTCAGAATTCCCTGCCTTCTTCCATTTCCTGAATCGCTTCGTATGCCTTCCGGGTAACGGGGCGGGCCCGTTTGCTTCCATCCATTTCACCGATATATCCGTCCGCCACCAGTGCATCGAGGATTGCGGCAGCACGCCCGTATCCGATTCGAAGATGACGCTGGAGAAGTGAGGTCGAGGCGCGTTTTGCTCCGACGACGGTTTTCAGCGCTTCGCCAAAGAGATCGTCTTTTCTGCCCGGGAGATCTCCGAAATCGTCCATTTCTTCTTCCGATTTCGTAATCGATTCATCATACTCGGGCTTACCCTGTGATTTGATATGGGAAACGATCTTGTGAATTTCCTTTTCATCAACATAAGTGCCGTGAACACGAACCAGATGGGATGTTCCCGGAGGCAGAAAAAGCATGTCTCCACGGCCCAGCAGCCGTTCGGCGCCATTGGCGTCGATGATCGTGCGGGAATCGATCTTTGAAGACACCCTGAAAGAAATTCTCGACGGAAAATTAGCCTTGATCAATCCCGTTATGACGTCGACCGAAGGCCGTTGGGTGGCCAGTACGAGATGAATCCCGACGGCGCGCGCCATTTGAGCAAGACGCGTGATCGATTCCTCGACCTCTTTTCCGGACACGATCATCAGATCAGCGAGTTCGTCAATTATTATCACGATGTACGGCAACGGGCGGTGGGGATTCCCATCGTCGTCAAATTGCTTGAGTCTGTTTTTACGTTTCGCCTCTTTGTTGTAGCCGTCGATGTTGCGTACGCCCCAGCCGGCTAAATCCTTATACCGGCGTTCCATCTCCGACACGGCCCATTTGAGCGATATCGCGGCTCGTTTTGGATCAGTGATGATCGGAGTCGCAAGATGCGGAATGTCGGCATACACCCCCAACTCGAGCCGTTTCGGGTCGACCATTATGAACTTTACCTCATCGGGTTTCGATTTATAGAGGATTGAAACGATCAGCGAGTTGACGCCTACCGATTTCCCCGCACCCGTCGCGCCGGCGATTAAAAGGTGTGGCATCTTGGCAAGATCGGCTACCCGCCGCCTTCCGTCAATAAGCTTTCCAAGCGCGATCGTCAGCCTCGCATCCGACTCCTTAAACTCCTTTGAATCGATGACATCCCGAAGCAGAATCACTTCCCGGTTCTTATTTGGTATCTCCATTCCGACTACTGCCTTGCCGGGAATCCGCTCGATTCTAATCGATTCGGCTTTCAGCGCCAGACACAGGTCATCGGCAAGACTCGTCACCCGCGCGTACTTTACGCCCGGATCGGGTTTGAACTCATAGGTCGTTACAACCGGCCCCAGGTTGATATTTTTTACCTGGCCGCTGACGTTGAACTCTTCCGCAGATTCAACCAATTTACTGGCGGTTTCCTGGAGTTCCGATTCGTTGTGTTCGATCCGTGCAGCCGGTACTGTAAGGAATTCAATCGAGGGCATTTGATAATCGTCGTAGCTCGGAACCGTTGTTTCGCTTTTCTTTTCTGCCGAGCTTTCGGTTTCGCCGTTCGCCTTTTCTAAATCCCCGGTCGCCGATACCGGTTTTACAGGAATATCAGCTATATCGCTGCCCGGCTGGAAGTCCCCGTTTGTCTGCCCGTCGTCCTTATTTGAAAGATCTTTGAGTTCTTTAACGGATAACTTAATATCCCGGTTCGGATCGATGCCGGAGGAACTCTGATCAAGTCCCTGGTTGAGTTTGCCAAGGTTGTTGGCCGCCGCCGTAAGCCTCTCAATTATCGGATATTCGCTTTCGCCACCCGCAGTTCCGTCAGAAATCGTAGGTGGTTGTTGGATCCGACGCTCCTCACTTGCGCCCGCCCGCAGCCCTGCCTTCTCATCTGCCGCGCTGACGTTAATATCCCGCCACTTTTTATATTTGGAGAACCACTCGTCAAAATGAAACTTAAAATTGCCCCAGCCCATCTGAACACTTTCAAAAAACGAGACAAACGAAAGATTTGTTATTAACAGGACCGATGCGAGGAAAAGCGCCGACATCAGAATTCCGGATCCGATGGTTCCCAGTAAATAAGCCGAAAACTGGAATGTGAAAACTCCCACAACCGAATCATCCGCGAGAAAAAGGGCCGTCAGCCCCGAGCCCGCCAAAATAAATATAATGAAACCGAGCAGCCGTCCAAAGGGAATATACAAACTGTCGGACTGAAAACACTTAAATGCGACGAGCAAGAGCAGTAACGGCAAAATATACGCAATCAGCCCTATGGCGCTGAATAAAGCGGCTGCGATATTCGCCCCTACGAACCCGACCCAGTTCTTAACCGGCTGGGAACTACTGGTCACAAGCGACGGATCGGCCGGATCAGACGTAACCAGACACAACAGGGTAAGCAACGAAACCGCAACTAAAATTATTGCAGCAATTTCGTTATAACGCGATTTGTTGCCTGAACGTGATCTTCTTCGTTTTGCTCTAGCTGCCATGGCGATGTGGAGTGTTTCGGATCAATACCCAATAATACACAATTTGCCGTTTTTAGATAAGAATCGGGCTTTCGATGTTAACGGCGTTCCTTCTTATACAAAAGAAACTCCTTGATAAATTCGTCGATGTCTCCATCCAATATCGAATCAACATCGCTCACTTCATACTTCGTGCGAGTGTCCTTTACCAATCGATAGGGATGCAGAACATAATTGCGAATCTGGGATCCGAACGAAATATCCTGTTTGCTTTCTTCGAGTTCCGCCGTTTCTGCGCGTCGTTTTTCGAGTTCAAGCTCATAAAGCCTCGAACGTAATACCTGCATCGCAACCTGTTTGTTTTGAATCTGAGAACGCTGGTTTTGACAGGTCACTACTATATTCGTCGGAACGTGAGTAATTCTTACGGCGGAGTCGGTTGTATTGACGTGCTGGCCGCCCGCACCGGTCGAACGATAGGTGTCGACACGCAAATCCTTGTCGTTGATTTCGACCTCGATATCCTCATCGATTTCGGGCGATACAAACAAGGAGGCAAACGAGGTCTCCCGGCTTCCGCCGGAATTGAACGGCGAGATTCTCACCAAACGGTGGACGCCCGCTTCAGTCGATAAGAACCCGTAGGCATAATCTCCGAGAATCCTGAATGTCGCGGACTTGATTCCTGCCTCGCTTCCCGCCTGTTCGTCAAGAATTTCGACAGTAAACCCCTTTTTTTCAGCCCACCGGATATACATCCGCAAGAGCATCTGCGCCCAGTCCTGGGCATCGGTGCCGCCGGCACCGGCCTGAAGCGAACAAATCGCATTATTTGCGTCATTTTCGCCCGACAGCAGACTACGTGTTTCTGCCTGATCAACTTCCCTTTTTAGTTTTGAAATTAAAGATGCGACTTCCTTTGCGGAATCCCCGTCATCGGCAGCAAACTCAAACAGGACCTCGGCGTCCGAAACCTTTGTCTCGAAATCAGCCTGTGCCTCGAGTGCCTTTTCGATCCGGCTTCGCTTTTGAACTATTCTCTGAGCCTTCTCCTGGTCATTCCAGAAATCAGGCTCGGCAATCTGTTTTTCCAGTTTTTCGAGTTCCTTCTGACGCGCTGGCGGGTCAAAGAAACCTCCCGAGGTGGGCCACTTTCTCTTTTATTTCTTCGTACGTAGTTTGCAGTTCGGTCAGTTCCATTGAATTCAAATAGGTTCTAGTTTACCCGTGGATTTTCAGGTTTCCGGAGGCAAAAGAATGATAACGCTAAACTGACAACCAAACAAAGCCACGCAAACCAATCTCCGGCTAATACATACAATGTCTGTTTCTTGTCAGATTTTGATACGGCCCAAACCCGCGTTGCTTCCGTGTAAACTTCCGCCGAATCCAGGATTTCACCGCGTTGATTGATATAACCCGTGATGCCTACGTTTGTAACCCTTAATACCGGACGATTGGTTTCTACTGCGCGAAAGACTGCGCTCGCCAGATGCTGTTTAAGAACCGGTGTATCGCCCAAATATCCGTCATTTGTCATCTCGATCAATAAATCTGCGCCGTTTAGCGCATATTGCCTTGAAAGTGAAGCGAAATGCGACTCAAAACAGATCATCACCCCGGCTTTGGCGCCGCCCACCGGCAAGAGGTCATATTCCTCGCCGGCGGAAAACCGGCCGACCATCGTTGGGACAAATTGACCGAGAAAATCCGGGAGCGGCACGTATTCGCCAAACGGCAGTAGATATATCTTGTCATACTGGATTGTTTTCGCGCCCCTTTCATTTATCAAGACCGCCGAATTAAAGTAACCGCCTTTTCGCCGTTTGTCGGGTTCGGCGGAATTAAACAAGACACTGACATTATTGCGGTCGGCGAACTCCGTTATATACGCGCGAAACTCCGGATCTTGCTGATACTGAAAATTCATTGGTGATTCAGGCAGGATTACGATTTTCCTGCCCTGTCGAAAAGACTCAAGTGCCAGCTCTTCGTAATACCGCGTCCGCGTTTCGACATTTACCGGCATGTCGTCAATATCCGCCTGCCGTTTCGCCAAACCCGAAAACCGGGGTTTTTCAATCGCCAATTCGGCGGCGCGGGTTTGTCTCTCCCTAAGCCCCCGCCATTTGGTTTGAGTTAATCCGTCCATCGGAACGTTGGGCTGAACCGCGACGACGTATGAATCTGACAGAAGAGGGGAAAAGGGCTTGCCGGCCTTTAACTCGCCAAACACGAAAATCAAAAGATAAAGCATCGAAAACGTTATGAGCGCCGGAAGGAGAAATACAAGCATTGTCAAAACCATCTCGCGCGTCGGCGTCAGTTTTTTCCCTTTGCCGATCGCCGCTATGATCGCAGAGGCAATTCTGAAAGTACGGGTGCCTGAAATCTGTCCGCTGACCGCCGTTTGAATTGACCGGAGATACCAGAATAATGCGGTGCTCCCGACGACCAGCCAAAAGCTTACAAGAGGTACGCCTCCATAGGCACCGATATTTACAAACGCGTTGAAGGCCTGCGAATAGCCGAGCGCATTCCAGTTGTTCCCGGTGGTCCAGAGTCTTATGAATTCAATTGCAGTCCAGAGAAACGGTGCTGCTGCAAATCCGATAATTCCACAACGTCGAATCCACAACGAGAGTATTCCGGCAAAAAGAGCTATATAAAGACCCACAAACGCGGTAACCCCAAACAATAAAAAATACGCCGCCAGCGTTGGGACGCCGCCATAGTTAACCGGCGCAAATGTAAGCCACCAACAAGTGCCGAAGAAAAATAAGGTTCCCGATATCCAGCCAAGGATAAACGATCTGATAAACGAATCCTTTTCCCGCTCGATCGCCCAAAGCATCGGTACCAGCGCAACCCAGCCGAGAATCCAAAATCCAAAGTCGGGAAATGCGAAAATCAACAGGACTGAAGAGCCGGCCGCGAGCAGCAGCGATGGAGCGGATGGCAAATTGCCGGTCATCGAGTCCAAGAATTTCATTCGACTATTCTAGCAAAATCGCGGACACTTCGTAATCAGGTCAAATTGATTCATTAATGTCAGGCTGAACGGTCAAAATCGGTCATTTAATCAAATTTTGTCACCGGAATTGTGACTATTATTGTCAGTCAAACAAATGAACAATGGTAAATGAGTCAAATTGAAGTGTTGGCGGATCCGGCAAGGGCGAACAATCGGGCAAATTGAACGGTACTTTGAAATCCGCTGAAACCATAGGCATAAAAGGGTTTAAAAAGAGGAGAGCCCGGCATTTCTGCTGGGCTCATATAGGAAGGACAACTGTAGGAACGCTCGGAAGGTGGTCAAGCGCAGTGGCAAACCACGCTCGGAGAAGTGATGGCGGCGGGGTCTTGATTAAATTAATCAAGCTGGCCAACATTGCTTAAAGCACGTTCCGTGCCAAACCTGTAATAAATGGGGAAAATAATTGAATTGGACCGGAAATTACCGTTGGTTAGGCCGTTTCGGGCACCTAATTAGACCCAAAACGAGATTTCTGCGAAAATCTGTAAGTAAAATAGCGGGGCTTTGCAACTCACGGAAAATTACACTATTTGCTACATCGCTCGACCTGCCGTTCCAAAGCCTTTGCTTCTTCATTTTCGGCATCAATCGCCTGAGCGGAAAACAGGTAGTTTTTTGCCTGCAGGCAATCCCGTTTCTGGATATAGATTCTTCCAAGCAAAACGTGGGCCTCAACCATTCGGTTATTCCAGAAAGAAGCCGTCTTGAATGAACTTACCGCCTGGTCAAGATCACCCCTTCGAAGATGTATTTTTCCAAGCAGCAAATAGGTCTTTGCGCTCATCGGCTCGCTGACGAGAATCCGCCGTAAAACGGTCATCGCCTGTTCGTCACGTCCCGCGTCGAAGTGGGTCTGCGCATCCTGGAGGAGGACCGCAGTCTCATCCATTGTTTTTTGGCCGGAATTGATAACGCGGTCTTTAGAAAGGACGATGCTGACAAATTCCCTTCTCGTGGGCTGTTGAACGCGTAGACTGATGCCCTCAAAATCACCCTTTTTCCACCTGCTCTCGAGATTCGCGTACCTGTTGTTTACCGTCAGGAACCGCCGGGCCTGATCATCAAATTCCTTATAAGTTTCATCGCCTAATTTTTCCAGCGATTTGGCGAGCAGATAATAAGCCTCGCCATCGCGCGGGTCGTTTGCCACGACTATTCTGATCTTATCCGCAGCCGCCTTGTAATCGCCGTGCAAAAAAAGCGCCAGGCTGTGGTTGAAGGATATATTTGATTCGTCTGATGCCGATTCGGAAGCCCGGGCCAGATAATCAAGGCCTTCCTGAAGAAAAGCGGCGGCTTTTCCCTGGTCCTTTTTTTCACGTCTCGATGCTTCGATTGAAATCGCGCCAAGCGCATTGTAAACGCTGGTCAGCGTCAAATCGTCCGCAAGCGGCCTCAAGACTTCGAGGGCCTGCTCGTATTGCTTTTGCCTCCATTGAATAAGTCCGGTGTAAAACGACGCTTCAGCATAATGGACGCTCTTTTGAGGAATACGGGAAAAATACGCGATCGCATCCCGATGTTTTCCATTGTTCAAGTAAAGATGCCCGAGCTCGAGCGCGGCATCCGAATACATTTCGCCGGATTTTTGCTCACCAAAAATGCGGATCGCATTGATAAAAAAATTCGCCCGTGCCGTTGTATCCGACGGGGATGTCAGGAGCCCCTTGATATATGCCTCAAACGCTTTCGCGGGAACCTTGTTGGCAGATTCAATTCGATCATTAAGCGAAACCGAAAGGGTCTTGCTGTCATGCTGAAGCAGGATCTGGTAGGCCAGCTGCCCCTGAACCGACTGGAGGTTTCCGAGTGCATCGATCAGACTTATTTCACGCGTCTTCCGTGTCCCGTCGGGAAACTCCTCAATAACAAACTGCCCTTCATTTACCCTGATAACCTTCGCCTCAACCGTCACACTTGCCGCCACGTCCTCCTTTTCGGGAACTATTTTGTAAGAACCCGATACCAATAACGATGCCTTTGCTTCGCGGGCCAACTTCAGCGAAGCCGCCAGCGAAGGCAAAACACTCGGCGGCATTTTGAGCCGGTGCTGGAGGATTTTGCGTTCCTGATTTGAAATAACGTTAAGACTCGGTACTCTTAATAAATCCGTCAGCGAATCGGCGATGCTCTCTCCGACCCAGTTAAAATCGGCCAGTTTTGACGTGTTTTCAAATGGCAAAATCATCACCGTGTCGGTATTTTTGGCTTGTCCGAATGCAGTCGCAGAGGCCGCGGCAATAAACAGTATTAATTGAATAAGTTTTTTTCGCATTATATTTTATAAACCTGTAAAAAGACTTTGATGTCCGCGTGACCTCGGGGGTTACCAGCCAATTCTCCGTCATTGTGATTTAAAAAAAGAAAAATCCGCCTATTCAAGAATAAGCGAATAATCCCAAAAGCGATATGCCGGGCTGGTAAAAATTGGTAACCGGTACGGGATTTGAACCCGTGTTGCCGCCGTGAAAGGGCGGTGTCCTAGACCCCTAGACGAACCGGTCACAAGATCGTAATGAGTCGATTTTCTCGAAACCGTCACTCCAAATCAAATCTTACGTAATTTTCAAACTTCGTGTCCCTGAATCGGAACGAAAAAGTAGGATAACGTAAGCATATTTTTGTGTCAAACAGCTAATGCAAACTGAAACGAAAGGGTTTTCTGCTTGTCACGGATGGTTTGTTTTCCTATTATTCAGTCACGGCAAATACAGAAAAAAGGGGACTCGAGATCGTTTAATTGACCTAACCGATCGGCATATTTCCTCACAACTAACCAAATTCAATGGGCAAGAAGAAACAAAAACGGGTATTCCTGATCGATTCGATGTCGCACGTGTTTCGCGCTTATTTCGCGCCGATGGGCAGAAATCAGGAACCCTTGAGAAACAGCAGCGGACAAGTTACGCAGGCGGTTTTCGTCTTCACCAATATCCTCCGAAAACTCCTCAGCGAAGAAGCGCCCGAATATGTAGCCGCCGTTTTTGACACCGCGGATCCGACATTTCGCCACGACACCTTCGCCGATTACAAGGCGAACCGGGAAGAGATGCCTGACGAGCTCTCCGCTCAAATTCCGTACATAATACGTGTTTGTGAAGCTCTCAACGTGCCGATCCTTCGAATGCCGGGTTATGAGGCCGACGATATTATCGGCACCTTTGCCAACAAGTGCGAAGAAAACGAACTTCAAGCGGTCATCGTCTCAAACGATAAAGACCTCTGTCAGCTGGTTCGCGACCCTAATATCGTCTGCTTGCGCCAAAACTCTCAAAACATCCGCCGCAAGGTTCCGGTTCCGGCGACGGAATGGTGTGATGAAGAATGGGTTTTGAAAAAGTTCGAGCTCCCGCCGGAAAAGATAATCGATTACCTGGGATTGATGGGCGACTCCATCGATAACATCCCGGGCGCTCCGGGAATAGGCGCCAAAGGGGCCGTCAAGCTGATCAAGGAATTCGGGTCGGCGGAAGCCGCGATGAAGAATGCTGATCAGGTATCGCATAAAACCTATCGCGAAAGCCTGCAGAATAATCAGGAATTGATACGGCAGTCGATCGAACTTGCAACCGTTCACACCGGGGTTCCGATCGAATTCGATTTGGAGAAGCTGAAAACGAAGGAGCCAAACCGGACAAAAGCCTACGAACTCTTCCGGGAACTCGAGTTTAATACCTTAACCAGGGAGTTTGCCGATTCCGCTCCCTTGTTTGCGGGCCTTGATGATCCTACCCAGGCCGATATCGGAAGGCAGTACAAGATAATCGATAACCTCGACGATCTCGACAAGTTGGTTCGGAAGCTCTGGGAGATCGAAGACTGGAGCTTTGAGGTCGATTCATCGGGTTCTGATGAAGACTGCGGTTCTTACTTTAAAAAGACGCCGCCGGGAATTGCCGTCGCGACCGGAGCCGGGATTTCCCATTACGTGGATATTGAAAACTTCAATGAAGGCCGTGAACCGGCTATCAGGGGAATCGGCGACGTTTTGGCAAATAAATACCTGAATAAATGTGTTCACGATTTGAAGCAAAACCTGGCGTCACTGAAGAAGTTATCGATCGATCCTCAAAGTGTTACCAACGACACGCTGCTTGCCGCTTATCTTATCGACACGAGCAGGAAAAAATTCGATCTCCGCACCCTTGCCCAGCAAAATCTGGAGCAGGAAATCGCAAATGAAATCCCGGAGGGTTGGAAAGAAAATCAATACCGTACCTGCGAACGGGCGGATTTTACCGCACAGTTGGCAAAGGTTTTTGAAAAAAGGATCTCTCAGGACGATCTTGAAATGGTTTACCGAGAGATCGAACTCCCGCTTGCTCCGATTCTATACGAAATGGAAATGGCCGGAATGAAAATCAATGTCGACGAACTGCGCGAGGTGTCGAAACATCTGAGTGCGGAAATCGATAAACTGGCGGCCAAGATTTATGAGTTGGCGGACCAGGAATTCAACATCAATTCTCCAAAGCAGGTTGCCGAAGTCTTGCAGGACCTGAATATCGAAACCAAATATAAAACGCCGACCGGAAAGATTTCGACCAGCAAGGATGCGCTGCAGGAAATTGGCGAAACCTACGAAATCGCAAACCAAATTATCGAGTATCGGGAGCTGGACAAGTTGAAATCGACCTATGCCGATTCGCTGCCCGAAATGGTCAGCGAAGACGGACGCATCCACGGCATATTAAACCAGGCGGTTGCGGCAACCGGGCGCCTAAGCTCAACCGAACCAAATCTACAAAATATTCCAATTCGGACCGAACTCGGCCGGCAAATCCGGAAGGCATTTGTTCCCGAGAAGGGCCATAAGCTGATCTCGGCCGATTATTCGCAGTTGGAATTGCGGATTCTGGCCCACATCACAAAAGACGAGGTGATGCTCGAGGCGTTTCGAAACAATGAAGATGTCCACGCCAAAACCGCACAACTTATTTTTGGCGCGGAAACCGAGGATGAACTAAAAGCGAAGCGGCGTTTGGCCAAGATCGTGAATTTCGGCATAGCCTACGCCGTAGAGGCGTTCGGCCTTTCCCAGCGGGTGGGGATTTCCCGTTCGGAGGCAAAAGAGGTCATTGCCAACTATTACGACACGTATAAGGGCATCAAGAAATACATGGATGAAACTCCGGCGGTGGCCCGCGAACAAGGGTTTGTTTCAACCGTTTTCGGGCGTCGCCGGTATCTTCACTCTATCAACGACCGGAATTTCAACCTGCGGTCGCGGGCGGAACGCGAGGCGATAAACATGCCGATTCAGGGAACAGCCAGCGACATCGTCAAGATTGCAATGATCAACGTCGACCGCGCGCTCAAGCATCAACGTTTGAAGGCTAAAATGATCATGCAGGTCCACGATGAGCTGTTGCTCGAGGTGCCGATTGACGAAATCGACCAGGTGAAGGGCCTTCTGGTTGAAGAGATGGAATCAGCCGCGGTGCTCGACGTGCCGCTGCCGGTCGAGATCGGAACCGGCGAGAATTGGATGAGCGCTAAATAAAACGGATGCCCGGTCCTTTTGGTGGGTAAATTTTCTCAAGCTAATATTAATTTACGTTCCCGGCATATCGCGAGGATTCCGTTCTGTAATATAATCATCGCATTCTATGCAAAAGATCGGCAATTACATTGACGGCGAGCTTCGCCCTCCGGCCTCCGGATCGTATTTGGAAAATTTCGATCCGGCTCTCGGGGAAGTCTACTCGATGATTCCCGATTCGGACCGGCGGGACGTGGACGATGCGGTTGAGGCTGCAAAACGGGCGTTTCAAGGCTGGTCCGGGAAAACCCCGGAAGCCCGCCACGATAAATTGATTGAGATCGCAAAACTGATTGAACGCGATTTGGATTCTCTGGCGGAAGCGGAAAGCATCGACAACGGGAAACCAAAAACGCTGGCCCGTACGGTCGATATTCCGAGGGCGGTCTCAAATTTCAAATTTTACGCCACGGCGGCTATGCATTTTGCCTCAGAATCACATCAAATGGTTGGCGAGGCGATCAACTATACGCTCCGACAGCCGCTCGGCGTGGTCGGCTGTATCTCGCCCTGGAATTTACCACTTTATCTTTTCACCTGGAAAATCGCACCGGCGCTTGCGGCCGGCAATTGTGTTGTCGCCAAACCCACCGAAATTACGCCGATGACGAGTTTTCTATTGTCAAGGCTTTGTATTGAAGCCGGGCTGCCAAAGGGCGTCTTGAACATCGTCCACGGACTGGGAACGAAAGCGGGGGCGGCGATCGTCGAACACGAAGACGTCAGGGCCATTTCATTTACCGGCGGCACGAAGACGGGCGAATGGATCGCGAAGACCGCGGCGCCCCGATTCAAGAAGCTGTCGCTCGAGCTCGGCGGAAAGAATCCCAATATCATCTTTGCTGATTGCGATTATGATCAAATGCTGGATACGACGGTCCGTTCATCGTTCGCCAACCAGGGACAAATCTGCCTTAGCGGTTCAAGAATATTTGTCGAACGGCCGATGTACGAGAATTTTTGCGGTGATTTTGCGGAAAAAGTCCGCAGCCTTAAGGTCGGTGATCCGCTTGAGCCTTCAACCAACGTCGGCGCAGTCGTTTCCAAACCCCATATGGAAAAGATTCTTTCGTACATCGGGCTGGCGAAAGAAGAAGGGGGCACGATTCTCGCCGGCGGAAGGCAGGTAACCCCCGACGGAAGATGTTCGGGGGGCTATTTTGTCGAACCGACGATAATCGAAAATCTTTCAAACGATTGCCGGACCAACCGGGAAGAAATCTTTGGCCCGGTCGTCTCAATTATGCCGTTCGATACCGAGGAAGAGTCGTTGAGAATGGCAAACAGTGTCCGCTACGGGCTTTCGGCGACCGTTTGGACGGAAAACCTTTCGCGGGCCCACCGCGTTGCTGAACGGCTCGAGTGCGGAATAGTCTGGGTCAACACGTGGCTCTTGCGAGATCTGAGGACGCCGTTTGGAGGCGTCAAGGACTCCGGGATGGGCCGGGAGGGCGGCTTTGAAGCGTTGAAGTTTTTTACCGAAGAAAAGAATATATGCATAAAGGTGAATTACGGATCAAACGAATAGGAAAAAATTATGAGTCAAGAAACACAAGCGGTAAGAATCGAAACCGGTGAAGAGGTCGCGCTCGAACTTATGAAATTTATCGCCGAAAAGGAAAACCGGCAGTTATCCCAGAACGAAATACGCGGATATTATTTGGATTTGTTTGTCGAATGCGCCGCCGTGGTTTATGACGGTGAGCGGAAATAGCGGAATTTGAATTTATGAACAAGGGGATTGATGTGATCCATTCCGAGTTGGCGCCCGAACCCGTCGGGTCATATCCGCACGCCCGGAAGGTGGGGGATTTGTTGTTTTTGTCGGGTGTCGGGCCGAGGGAACGCGGTACGCGGATAATACCGGGTGTGGAACTCGATAAAAACGGGGAGATCCTGTCGTATGATATCGAGGCCCAATGTCATTCGGTTTTTAAGAATGTGCGGCTGATTGTCGAATCGGCCGGATCGAGTTGGGACCGGATCGTCGATGTCACGGTTTTTCTGACCAATATGAAGGATGATTTTAAGACCTATAACCGAATCTACGCCGAGTATTTTAAGGAAAATCAGCCGTGCCGCACGACGGTCGAAATAAACTGTCTGCCGACTCCGATCGCGATCGAACTCAAGGTGATCGCGACGGTTTAAGCATTAAGACGGTTTCCTGACGCCAATTGATGAGTTTCTGGATTGCGGATAGGATAACGATGTGAAATATGTGGCACTTTTGCGCGGAATCAATGTTGTAGGGCGCAACACTATAAAAATGGCGGAATTGCGGGAGATGTTCCGCGATCTGGATTTTAGCGGCGTCGAAAGCTACATCGCATCCGGAAACGTCATATTCGAGTCGACCGAATTAAACGAGCGGAAGATCATCGCGAATATCGAAAACAACATAGAATCCCGGTTTTCATTGAAAATCGAAGTCATGCTCAGAAAAATGAGCGAGATTGTGGAATTGATCAGGCTCAATCCGTACATTAAATTAAAGGGTAAGGAATCAGAACTCTATGCCGTGTTTCTGAAAAACCGGCTTTCCGATGAGAATAAAGAGAAGCTGCTTTCAAATAACGATCAATTTGAAGAGTTTCAGGTATTTGGCAGAGATATTTTTTGCCTGATGAAAAAGGGCTATACAAAAAGCCTGCTTGGGAAGAAGTACATTGACAATAAATTGAAAACCCCCGCAACGGTTAGAAACTGGCGGACGGTCAATAAAATTGCGGAATTCTAATTTGAGGCCGGGTGTTTATGTCCGCGTAGAAAGAGACACACTTGCTGGCGCGCGTGTTTCTGCCGGCGTATCGCGTATCGCGACGTCAAAGATACACACTTGCTTGCGCGCGTGTTTCTGCCTGCGTATTTCGAATTGCGAATCGCGAATTGCGGCGCGAGAGTGACACACTTGCTGGCGCGTGTTTCTGCTTGCATATTTCGGATCGCGTATCGCGGATCACGTAATGCGTATTTGCGCATCGCGCGTCGCGAGTAAGTGTATTATGAAAATACAGAGACCCTTTCATTTCAAAAAATGGATCGACGAACACCGGCACCTCCTCAAGCCGCCGGTCGGGAACAAGTGCGTCTATGAAGACGCCGAATTTATCATTATGGTCGTCGGCGGTCCGAATTCCCGCAAAGATTACCACTACGACGAAGGCGAGGAATTCTTTTATCAGCTCGAGGGCGATATCACGGTCAGGATCCAGGAAAACGGTAAGGCCGTCGATGTCCCGGTCCGGGAAGGCGAGATCTTCCTGCTGCCGCCGCGGGTTCCGCATAATCCGATGCGCGGCAGTGATACGGTCGGGTTGGTCATCGAACGCAGGCGTCGTGACGGCGAAAAAGACGGCCTGATGTGGTTTTGCGAAAACTGCAACGAAAAACTCTACGAAGAGTATTTCGAGCTGGAGGATATTACGACTCAGTTTCAAGGGGTATTCGAGCGTTTTTACAACGATCAGGAAAAACGAACCTGCGGCAACTGCGGTTCGGTAATGAAGCCGCCGCCGGTCATTAGCTGAGCCTGCAATTCATTTCGAGTTTTAGAATCAAAAAGAATTAACCCATTTAAAGTACAAATTATGAAGAATATTACGATGCCCTTTATTGTCACCGGTTGGGATGCCGAAAACTACGACGAAACGACCTTTAGCCCCACGCTTTCGGAGATTTCGGTCAAGAAATCGTTTGACGGAGAGATGAAAGGAGAAAGCGAAGGGAAATTGCTGATGTGTACATCACGTAACGATTCGGCCGGATACACGATAATGGATCGTTTTTTTGTCGAGATCGACGGGCGAAAGGGCTCTTTTGTCGCAATCCACGGCGGTATGACTGACGAGATGGAGGCAAAGGGCAAGATTGTACCTCATTCCGGAACCGATGAGCTTGAAGGAATAAGCGGGACACTCGAATTCAAGTCTGACGAAACCGACAAATACATAATCATCGATTTTGAGATTGAAGACTAAATTATGGGTTGCGCAGTTTTCAGTAAACGGCTGTATCCAAACAACTTTCAAGATTTGAGCAATTGTTTTTTGACGTATGCTGAAAATTGATATTCACACGCACATTCTTCCGGCAAATATTCCCGACTGGAAGGACAAATTCGGCTACGGCGGTTTTATCACGCTTGACCACCACCAAGCCGGCTGCGCCAAAATGCTCAGGGACGACGGACATTTTTTCCGCGAAATCGGTGACAATTGCTGGAGCGCGGAACGCCGGATTGCCGAATGCGAACTGCACGGAGTCGACGTCCAGGTTCTTTCGACGGTTCCCGTGATGTTCAGCTATTGGGCCAAACCAAACGATTGTCTGGAAGTTTCAAAACTGCTTAATAACGGAATTGCCGAAATAGTCGAAAAACGTCCAAAAAGATTTATTGGGCTCGGCACGCTGCCCATGCAGGATTCGAATCTGGCGATAAAAGAAATCGAACGCTCGAAAAGCATCGGTTTGGCGGGCGTTCAAATCGGCACCAACGTCAATCAGTTGAATCTGGGCGAACCGCAATTCTTTGAAATTTTTGCTGCATGCGAAGAGCTTGAGATGGCCGTTTTTGTGCATCCCTGGGAGATGATGGGCGAAGGCGATATGGAAAAATACTGGCTTCCCTGGCTGGTCGGAATGCCCGCCGAGACTTCACGGGCTATTTGTTCCTTAATATTCTCCGGCGTTCTCGAAAAATTGCCCGGATTGCGGATTGCGTTTGCCCACGGCGGCGGATCCTTTCCCGCGACGATCGGGAGAATCGAGCACGGGTTTGATGTACGCCCGGACCTGGTCGCTGTCGATAACGCGGTTAGCCCGCGCGTTTATCTTGACCGAATTTATTTCGATTCGCTAGTTCATTCCGCGGAGATGCTTGAATATCTGGTTAACCTTGTCGGAGCCGAACGGGTCGCGCTCGGGACGGATTATCCCTTTCCGCTGGGTGAGCTCGAACCGGGCAGGCTGATTGAATCGAGCACGTATGAAGAATCGGTCAAAGCCCGCCTTCTCCACGGAACGGCCTTGAGCTGGCTTGGACTCAACCGCGCCGATTTCGATTAAGAAGCTCGCGGCCGCACCAAAGTTACTCCAGTGTAAATACCGGCTCCCGGACCGGGTTATTTTGTTGACTTGTATCGGAGTTACGGGTATAACAAAAAGAATTTCAAATGAGCGGTAACCAGACGACTCAACAATCCGGTTGGGTGCGGCCTGAATTTCGTTAGACAAAGTTTTAGGTTGCTTGATTAGAGCAACCCGGGAGAATTTTAATGAAAAAGAACTTCTTGTTGATTGCGATGCTTATTGCGGCGTCGTTCTTGTTGATTGCTTGCGGCGATACGACCGGCGGAAATACGGCCGCGCCGGATAATTCCGCCCCCGAAAATACGGCGCCGGAAACCACCAGCGCCGCTGATGTCGAGGCGGAACTAAAAAAGGATATGGAAACCACGGGAGCAGCGCTCCTTAAAAACGACACCGAGACGCTTGCCAATCAGTGGTCCGATGATTACATGGTCGTAATGCCTGACGGCAAGGTTTATACAAAAACCGAACGGCTCGAAGTCTTTAAGTCGGGCGAAGTGAAATACGAAAAATTTGACATCTCGGATATGAAAGCCAGGACCTTAGGCAATGATTCGGCAGTGTCGATATCGACGATCGACGTTAAAGGCACAAATAAGGGTAAGCCGTTTGAGGGAAGTTGGAGGCTGACGGCAGTCCATCGCAAAACAGGCGACGGCTGGAAATCGGTCAGCTCTCAACTGACGAGCATCGGCCCGCCGCCGGCGGATATGCCTGCCAAACCGGCCGCTGAACCGGCAAAACCGGCTGAGGCACCCGCCAAACCAAGTGAAGCAAATAAGGCGGGGGAAGCAAATAAACCGGTCGATACGGGCGATACCCATTGAGGACTCAAAAATACCGTTGCTGCGGACCCGCCGCCTGAATAATCTGGCCCAGCTCAAGTAGTGGTTCCCCGGCAATGTGTGTGCAGGCAATGAATGATTGGGTCAGGAGAATAAACGGCCGGAGATAATCGTCTCCGGGCCGTTTTTTTTAACCTTGCGGTCCCATACGGTGATTAAGGAACAAGTTGAAAAACGGATTCCCGCCGCTTTAGTTGATCCGCGTTTTATTTAAAACCGGCAACAGTTGATCGAATTGCATAAAGGCGCTTTCCCGGATTTGTGTTTATAATCGATCATTAGATGACGGACACCGATATGAATTTTGAGCCCACCAGAGACTTTGCCGAAAAAATGGACGAGCGGGATCCGCTGAGATCCTTCCGCCAACGCTTCCATATTCCCAAACAAACGAATGGCGAACCGGTATTGTATTTCACCGGCAATTCGCTCGGTCTCCAGCCAAAAACGGCCTGGGGATATATCGAGCAGGAACTCACTGACTGGGAGAACCTAGGCGTCGAAGGGCATTTCCGCGCCCAGAATCCGTGGATGCCCTATCACCAGTTTTTGACCGGGTCGATGGCAGAAATCGTCGGCGCGAAACCGATAGAGACGGTGGTTATGAACGCGCTGACCGTAAATCTGCACCTCCTGATGGTTTCGTTTTACCGGCCGGACAGCGAAAGACATAAGATCGTGATCGAAGCGGACGCCTTCCCGTCAGATCAATACGCCGTCAAATCGCAAATCGAATTTTGGGGGCGGACAGCGGCTCAGTCATTGATCGAATTACGGCCCCGCCAGGGCGAAACGACGCTGCGGACGGGCAATATTCTCGAAACGATACGGGAAAACGGCAGCGAGATCGCACTTATACTCCTTGGCGGGGTCAATTACTATACCGGGCAGTCGTTTGATATGAAGGCGATCACCCGGGCCGGCCGCGAAGCGGGCGCAGTAGTCGGTTTTGATCTCGCTCACGCAGCGGGAAACGTCGAACTGAAACTTCACGACTGGGATGTCGATTTTGCCGTATGGTGCTCTTATAAATATTTGAATTCCGGCCCGGGAGGAGTCGGGGGCGTTTTTATCCACGAGCGCCATTCTGAAAACCCTGCTCTTCCGCGATTTGCCGGTTGGTGGGGCCACGACAAGGCAACGCGGTTTTTGATGGGACCCGATTTCAAACCGATTGCCGGCGCGGAAGGCTGGCAGCTATCGAACCCGCCTATCTTTCAAATGGCCTCGCTGAAAGCCTCGCTCGAAATTTTTGAGGAAGCGGGGATGGAAAACCTGGTCGAAAAGTCGCGCCTTCTGACCGGTTATCTCGAATTTCTTATAAACGAAATCGATGATGACCGGATTTCCATAATCACGCCGTCAAATCCCTTTGAGCGGGGCTGCCAGCTGTCGATCCGGGTCAAAAGCGCGGATCGGGGACTCTACCAGGCGATCACCGCGAGGGGGGTAACCGCCGATTGGCGTGAGCCCGATGTCATCCGGGCGGCACCCGTTCCGCTTTATAATTCGTTTACGGATGTCTTCCGGTTTGTTGAAATTCTGCGCGATAGCTTAAGCGTCCGGGAAACGAATTCGAATTTGGAAGAATAGTGAAGGGTATCTAAATTTGCATTGGGCCCGGGTTCTTTTCAAGCCTGCAGCCATTGCGACCTAAACCCTATTTATGAAAAAACAAAGAGTGATCATAATTGGAGCGGGACTGGCCGGGTCGCTGCTCTCCACCTATCTCGCCAAACTCGGTATCCGGACCGACGTATTTGAATCGCGCAGCGATATGAGGCTGGAAGGAATGTCGGCCGGCCGCTCGATAAATCTCGCCCTTTCCGACCGGGGGATCCGCGCGCTTAAGGATGTCGGGATGGATCGATATATGCTCAACGAAGCCGTGCCGATGTATGGCCGGCTGATCCACGCGTCGGACGGGAGCACCAAACTGCTTCCCTATTCCGGGCGCGAAGGCGAATATATCAACTCCGTATCCCGCGGCGGCCTGAACATCGCGCTGATCAATGAAGCCGACAACCATTCGGAATCGACCTTTCATTTCGATCAGCGCTGTGTAGGATTTGATTGTGAATCGGGCGAGGCGCTGATCGAAAATACGAAAACGGGAGAAACAAGCAGGGTCAAAGGCGACACCCTGATCGCAACCGACGGGGCGGGATCGGCGGTCAGAAGGGCGATGTTTTCGTCAAAATGCGTTGACCGCTTTAATTTTCAGCAGGATTTTCTCGAGCACGGTTACAAGGAACTATCGATTCCGCCCCGGTCGGAGTTTGGCGGGAATGGTCCCGCCGTTTCGGGCAATGCCGAAGATGAATTCCTGATGGAAAAAAACGCGCTCCATATCTGGGCAAGGGACCGGTTTATGATGATCGCCCTGCCGAATTTTGACGGCAGCTTTACCTGCACGCTCTTTCTCGCGCACAAGGGCGGGAACGCGTCTGGTCAGAAAGGCGAAAACGGCCGAGACGGCGCTTCCACAAACAACGCTCCGGCAGCCTTCGACCAACTCAATGATGAGGCCGCTTTGCTCGATTTTTTCAGTTCAAATTTCGCCGATGCGGTTCCTTTGATGCCGGATCTTGCGGATGAATTTTTTGCCAACCCGACCGGAAATCTCGGAACGGTCAAATGCGATCCCTGGAACGTCGGCGGGAAATCACTGCTGCTCGGCGATTCGGCCCACGCCATGGTTCCGTTTTACGGTCAGGGGATGAACTGCGCATTCGAAGATTGCCGCGTTCTTGCCGAACTGATCGAAAGTTTGGATGCCGATTGGGAAGGAATCTTTACGGAATATGCGCGGCTGCGAAAAATCAATACCGATGCGATTTCGGATCTGGCAGTGGAAAACTTTTACGAAATGCGCGATGCGGTCCAGGACCCGGTCTTTGTCAGGAAAAGGGAATTGGAGACGATCCTCGAGCACAAGTTTCCCGACTATTTCTCAAAATACTCGCTGGTCACCTTTCGGGAAGACATCCCCTATTCGGTCGCAAAAAAACGCGGAAATGCCCAAAACGACCTGCTGATGAGCATTTGCGCAAACACCCGCGATGTCTCGTCAATCGACCTGGAGGACCTGATGAAAAAAATCAGGACGATCAGGGTCTGACTCTGACTTCCCCGTTATCAGCGAGTTTACCCACCGTTGAACCCAATACTTTTTCCTCTTGTTTTTAAACCAGTTTTTCTGGAAATCAACATTATTTAACAATATACTTAAATAGTGGCGGTAACTCCGCCGCTCAGATCTTATCCGATAAAGGCTACTCCGCAGCGATGCGGATGACGCAATGCCCGAGATCTCAACGAGAACGACGGCTGCCGAAGTGAGATTCTTATGAGTCAATCCCGACCCGTAGCTGCCCTGCTTGTCCTATTATTGTGTCTTTGTTCGGCCGTCACCGCGACGGCGCAGCATTCAGAAACATTTTTAGGAGCCCCGCAATTCCAATTCCAATCAACCATCGCGTCAAGCGGATTCGCTGACACGATGGTTGCCCCCGTTCGAGCCGCCCCCGCACGGTTTTCAAACCCCGCCGTCTATCGTTTTGAAGACGGATGCGTCCCCGCTAATCTCAACCGGTCCCGGTTTGCCGAAGGATTGTCCTCCGGGGACCGGGTATTGTTTTGCCACGCGTTCCAGCGTGTCTCCGACGAACTCAACGGTACAAACTGGTCTCCCGAGTTGAGAGCCGAGCTCCAGGAGATCTGGCAGGTCTTTATAAATGAAAACGTAAAAATTCGCCCGATGCGACGAGGAGTTTCGAAAAGAATCCCTTTGGCCGCGGAACCCTTTACCCGCGGTCAGGGAAATTTCGATTTTAACGCCAGCATCTACATCAGGCCGAAGTATGCAAAAAAAGATTCTTTCTTCCTGATGGCGATGCACGAACTCCGTCACATATACGATTTCTACAAGCTCTGGGAAACCGGTTCCGCGCTCCCCGAAGCCGAACTCGAAAAGAGGGGCTTTTTGATAATGGGCAGGATCGCCAGGGAAACTAAAGAGAAGGAGAAGTTCAGCCGGCTTCCCAAAGTCTGGAAGGACTCCTGGACGATGTATGCCGAATCACAGATCGAATCGAAGATGGAACAAACGGTCGAGAAGTTTATGGGCCGCAGTTCATTTTACAAGGATCGTATGAGGCGCCCGAATCTTTATATGATCAGCTTCTCGGGCCGCCGTTCATCGCGTGACCGAAACAACCAGGCTTCGCTCAAAACCCCGAAAGCCAAACCCGTGCCGTCCGCCGATACCGTCGCCTCGTCAAAATCTGCGGAAAACGCCCACACGCCGGTCGAAGCGGCAGTTCAGGGCCCGAAAGCGGACGCCGATCAAACGGTTGCCGCCCATATCCCGGCGGTTGTCTCGTCTAAAACCGCGGCACACAAAGGCCGGCTCCCGGATCCGGTCAGCCTGCAGATTCCCGGTCCGATGGCAGAACCGGAAACCCCGGTCAGCACCGCCGCTGCGCACGGGCTTGTTAAGGCTAAGAACAGAAAGAGCTCGGACGACGTTTTTTCGGCCGCAATCCAAAACGAAAAGAGTCTTTACGCCGGAACGGATAATTACGTCTATGACGAAGTTTTACAGTTCCAATGCTGGAAAAAGCGCACCGTTACCGAAAACCATTTGAGAAACCGTACGGTGGCGCGAAATGAAGCTCAGTTCCCGGTTTTTACAGAGAATGTTACGGCCGCTGCTACCAAACCCTTTAACCCCTCGTGTTTACCGAATGTCGAGGCGCTAGATACCGACGCCGGTGAGACTTTCTGGTCGGCCGCGTATCTCGATCAGATGCCAGTCAAGTTTGACTATTTTACAAAACTTAACGGCCTGGATGTCGCCCGATACACGGTTTACAAACCGTCTCCCGACAAATTCGACCAGATAGCGGCGAATTATCCGAACATAAAGTCTTTCAGGGTATTTTTTGGAACGATTTTTGTGTCGGTCGAAGATTCGCAAATAATCAAGTTCTGGGGCAGCACCTATCCGGAAGCGGATATGACCGGCAACAAATCCGGCAAGACGCTCGCCAATTACAACGCCACGGCTCTCCGCCGCAGGCTCGACACCGGAAGATGGGTTACATCAACCGTCAATACCCGCGCCGTTGCGCGAAAAGGCGGCAAGTCGAGGGCGTTTAGCTACGTTGTAAATTATAAAGATTACAGAAAGGCAGGAAACTAAAAAAACAATTTAATCTGACTGATTGGGATTAACTCCCAACCAGCTCAGATGTCAGATTAAATTGCGGCTTACGCCTTACGCGGAAGGACTGATTACCGGAACATTTCCATTGGTCGAGACCGGTGTATTGCTGAGCAATATGGCGGCGATCGTCGCCGCGCCGATTCCGCCCAGCAGGGCTGCGATGAGTCCGGTGCTGATACCGGCGTTGAGCGCGATCGGAAGTACTCCGGGCCTGACGCAGGCCGTGTTGCAAGCATCAGAAAGAGGACCTGAAGAAGCCTTGGCCCCGGCCGGGATCTGCTTCAGGTTTTGATCGTTATTGGTCGTCATCGTGACGTATCCGGAGAATGTTTCGACCAAAGTGTCCGCGCAATTTGCGTCATCCCCGCATCCGAGATCCACCATAAAACTGTTTGCCCGGCCGGTATCGCCGACCACCGTCGCGCTCGGCGTGGTCACGGTTGCGCCGACTCCGGGGGCGTTCATAACGCGAATCTGACCCGCGGTAAGCATAATGACGATGCTGGTGTCGGTAAATTTGAGAGTCAGCGCCGTGTCGGCCATCAGTTCGACCTTTCCCTTGGTGCCGAGATTGACAACCGCACCCGAACCCGCGCCGGTCGTGATATTACTGTCTGTCGTAATCGTTCCGCCCGAAACCGCCGGCTGGCCGTTAACCGTCACGGTCCCCGTCACGGTGATTTCCGCCATGCCGCCCGTCTGGGCAAAGGCAATATTTGAGTAAACACACATCACGGCCAGCGCCGTAAGTGTCGTTAAAACTTTGTGTAGTCTGTATCTGAGCATTTCTATCCTCCGTTGCTTGTAAAAGCCTTCTTTGTTAAACGGGTTTCCCGGGCAGCAATTTATGCGCTCCGGCCCGATTTCCCTTATTTGACCGTGGCGGTCAATACGCTTTTCGCGGCCCTAACCTTCGACCTGTTAAACAGGGGTTTGGGCGTGTATGCCGGTTTTTTCGGCCGGCCGAGATTCATCTCGATATCGTTATAGGCTGAGCGCCTGCCGAGACCGAAACCGATGGCGTATGTGATAAGCCCCGCCAAAATCATCATTCC
>JBFGKW010000024.1:0-35376 GCA_041576495.1 Aridibacter sp.
GAACGTCGTTCGAACCTTCAAACTCCCTGGCGATTTTTGGCAGAATCCTGAATAAATCTTCCATAGCCTTTTTACAGCCGGTATTGAACAATTTAGAAATAGTAAATACTATCTTTAGAGATGATAAATGATAACGGTCTAAAGTTGAATCTACCAAAAATGATTTTGGCCTCGGGAAGCCCCAGGCGCTCCGAGATTTTACGGGCCGTAGGCTGGGATTTTGACAAGATTATACCCGAAGTCGATGAAAGCGAAATTGAGGCTGAACGACCCTCTGATTATGTTACACGGCTCGCCAAGACCAAGGCCCGGACAATCGCGCTCGGGCGTGCCGGCGACCTCGTTCTGGGGGCTGATACGATTGTTGTAGTCGACGAGGAGATCGTTGGAAAGCCGGCGGACAGGGATCAAGCGAGAATAATGATCGAACGGCTCTCCGGGCGATGGCATGACGTACTCACCGGCGTGGCCGTCGTAAAGGGAGATTCCGTCCAAACGGGCGTTCAGAATACGAGAGTCAAGTTTTACCCGTTGAGCAAAAGCGAAATCGAATATTTGGTTGAATTCGGCGATCCGCTCGATAAAGCAGGCGCCTATGCGGTTCAAGCGGAAGCCGCGTTGTTTATTGAGAGAATTGACGGCGATTACTGGAACGTTGTCGGCCTTCCCGTGAGTCTTGTTTACCGGCTGGCACTGCGTCTCACCGGGAATCCGTAAATCAGTGATTTCGCATAACGTAACCGCTCTGTCTTCGGGCTAAGCGTCTTCAGTTATCGATTAAAAGCCGCAGTTTTATAATAATCTGTCGATTCTTTTTGAGAGTATTTCTGAAGTGTCTATTTCTTGAAACGGGTCGATACCGCTTATCGGATCTCCATCCGGTCTGCCCTTTTTATCGAGTATGATAAACGCGGGCAACTGATCCAGTTTATATTTCTGAATCGATGTTTTTCCGTCATCATCACGTAAAATCGTAACATTTAACTTGTTGCGGTTTACGAATTTACGAATATCATCATTGCTTGCAAAATTCTTGGACTTGGTCGACGAAGAATCCGTCGCAATAAAGTAAAAAATTACGTCCCGTCCCTGATAGCGCTTCGCAAGCTTGTTAATTGTGTCGGCCTGATCGTTTGAAAGCGGGAGCCAACTCGCGCCGATTCCCATTATCACAACTTTGTTTTTTTGCGCTTCAACATCGATTTTATCGCCGTCGAGCGTATCAAACACAATATGTTGTGCGGAGACGCTTGCGGCCGCTGCCAATACAAGACTCAAAATCAGAGTTGGAAATGCAATTTTTCTCATAGTTTCACCATTTTGCGGGCTCTACACATCATTAGATGCAGTTTACTGCCAACTTACTGCTTACTATGGTTCGACGATCATATTGTCGATTAACCTGATATGTCCAATACTGACTGCCAATGCAATCAACACCGGACGCTCGCCGATTTTATCCAGGGGATCAAGCGTTTCATTGTCAACAAAAGCTATGTAGTCTATCTTTGCCAGCGGTTCGGTTTCGATTTCGGTGCGCACGATTTCCGTTAACCGGGCAGTGTTCCTTTTGCCCCCCTCGATGGCGATTTGTGCCTCGAGCAACGCCTTATAAATGATACACGCCGCACGGCGTTCTTTTTCTGAGAGAAGTTCGTTTCTGGACGACATTGCGAGACCGGATTTTTCGCGCACTGTCTCGACCACAGAAATTTCCGTGTCAAATCCCAGATCCTTTGTCAGCCGGGTGATCACGGCAATCTGTTGGGCATCCTTTTGACCGAAAAAAGCAAAATCCGGGCGGAGCGTATTAAATAAAATGGTAATTACGGTTGCCACTCCGCGAAAATGACCGGGACGGGATGCGCCTTCAAGTTTCTCGGAGATTTCATCGACGGTAACAAAAGTAGCGAAATCTTCTCCATACATTTCGTCAGCATCGGGCGCAAAAATGTAATCTACATTATGTTCGGCCAAAATCGCCGCATCCGCAGTTAAATCTCTCGGATAAGCTTCAAAATCGTCATTGTTGTTAAACTGGGTTGGGTTGACAAAGATCGAGACAATCACGATGTCGCTCATTTGCCTCGCCTTTTCGATCAGACTCAGGTGACCCTTGTGAATCGCACCCATCGTCGCAACAAAACCCAGAACTTTATTATCGCGTCTGAGTTTGCGCGCAAGTGACGCCATCCTTTGCCGCCGGTTTATAATTTCCATAACATTAGGTGGCAATCAGCTACCAAGTCCTTTTACGTCAACGTTTTCGGGCAACCCATACGACTCGTCTTTGTTTGGGTAATTACCGCTCTTCACATCACTCATCCAATTTTCAACGGCCTCCGTCATTACCTCCCGGATATTGGCATATTGACGGACGAACCGGGGGAGTCTGCCAAACGTCAGGCCAACCAAATCATGCAGCACCAATACCTGGATATCACATTTGCTCCCGGCGCCGATTCCGATCGTTGAAATCTCGAGGTTACCCGTCACGATTTCCGCAATTTCACGGGGTACCAGTTCCAAAACGATGGCAAACGCACCAGCGTCTTCAAGTAATCTGGCATCGTCGATCAGCTTTTGGGCCGTGGCAGGTGTTTTGCCCTGAACACGATATCCGCCCAGTTTATGTACGGACTGTGGCGTCAATCCGATGTGAGCTACAACCGGAATCTCTTCGTTAACCAGTCGTTTCACCAAATTCACACGATTGCTGCCACCCTCGATTTTGACTGCTTCGGCTCCTCCCCCCTTCATTAACTTGAGCGCATTCCTTACGGTTTCATCGTCATTAATATGATAAGTGCCGTAGGGCATATCTGAGATTATAAGCGCCCTTTCGGAACCACGTTTGACGGATTTGGTTGCCGAAAGAATCTCGTCGAGGGTGACCGGAATCGTGTTGCCATACCCGTGTATGACATTGCCGATGCTGTCACCTACCAGGATCAATTCAGCTCCCGCTTCGTCGACGATCCTTGCGGTCGGATAATCATAGGCCGTCAGACAAACGAGTGTTTCTCCCTTTTTTTTCGCTTTTCGTAACGCGGGAACATATACTTTTTCGGGTTTATCGGGTTTTAGATATGCCATAGATCATCCGGGTCCGGCGATTATTCAAGATGTCTGCTTATCTTATCGAAGAAGCGCGGGATTGCTCTTTGTCAATCGCTTCGTCTGAATCCGCATTTGCATGCCACCTCAGCACTTCCGAAGAATCTTCGACCGAGGCAAGGATATCAAAAATGCTCTTATTTAAAGTCGGGTGCACAAAATGCGGTGCCAATTCGGCCAGTGGTACTAATACAAAACGTCGTTCATGTAGTCGCGGATGAGGAATCTGCAATAACTCGGTTTCAAGACTTAAGTCACCATAAAACAGCAGGTCGATATCGACCGTTCTCGGCGACTGCAGAAATTTATGTCGTCTGCCGAGGAGATATTCCAGCCTGATCATTCGTGCAAGTATTTGTGACGGCGTAATGTTTGTCAGCGACACCTCGGCGACCATGTTCAGATAATTATCGTGGTTGGCCACACCGACCGGATCCGTTTCATAAATACCGGAAAGCCTGCTGACATGAAGGCCCGCTTCCATAATTCCGCGAACCGCAAGCAATAGGTTGCCCGCGCGATCACCCAGATTGGACCCGAGTCCGATGTACGCTGTGATTATTTCTTGGTCCATTTATACGAAAACTTCAGCAATTAAAGGCAACTGATTATAACACGATGGAATTAGCCGATCCTAGGCAGGCCTTTTTACTTTTTTGATTATCAGTGTTTCAATAACACTATGCGGGCAACCGCGAATCCAGTGGTATCTCTTCCGACCAGGGTTACCCGGGCGGCCTCAGGTGTGTGCCGTCATTACAAAAATGACACCAAATACGATGGCACGTAGAAAATTCCGTCACAGTCAACGTAAAAATTCACCCGGCCAACGTTCATATCAGGAGTATCTTTCAAACGGCCCCGCTCCGATTACAAACCGGACCGAATTATTACGCCTCATTAACGGCGGCGAAGACACATATCTCGAACTCAAGGTAAAACTCTCCAATCCGGAGAGAATCGCTCAGGAGATCGTTGCGCTGGCGAATACGGCAGGCGGCACAATAATTTTTGGAGTAAATGACCAATTGAGGGTTGAAGGTCTTAGAGATCCCAACAGCGTCCAAACCGAACTGATCAGAATATGCCGTGAAGAAATCTTCCCGCCGATCACGCCGTTTATCGATACGATTGCTTTTGATAATGGGAATCGGGTTGTTGCAGTAGAGATAAGACCGAAGCATCGTCCCTATCGGACTAGCGAGGGAAAGTTTTTCTTACGAGTAGGAGCGGAAAAAAGGGAGGCGGGGCGAGAGGAGCTGTCAGACTTGTTGGACGAAGCTCGTCCGCTATCCTATGAAAATGTGCCAATACCCGCTGCTACGGACGATGATTTTGACGATGCGCTGCTTTGGAGTTTTGCAAAAGGGTTTGAGTTGAACTCGAACGGGCATCAGAGTTATGAAACAAAGACTTTTTTGAAGAACGATTTGCTGCTCGCCGTCGGTTCGCCGGAGAATTTTATGCCGACGGTTGCCGCGGTATTGTTGTTTGGTAAAAACGAACGTGTATCGAAGCTGGTTCCGCAATCACGAGTGGTAGCAGTCCGGTATGCAGGGAAAGACGATACCGCCGAAGTTGTGGAAAGAGTTATATTCAGCGGGAATCTACTCACCCTGAATGACAGATTAAACGAGTTTGTCGAAAGGTATTGTGACCTTAGGAAATTTAAGTCTAAGAGATCGCCGACGGTTGAAGACTCCCCCGTTAACCCGAGGGGTAACTATCATATCTATTCGATCCGCGAAGCCATTGCGAATCTTTTGACTCACCGCGATTTGGCTATCCGCGATATCGAGTCTCGGGTTTCCGTCTTTGACGGCGCAATTGAATTTACCAATCCCCGTCGAACCAACGGATTCGTCCCGCCGGCCTCAAAAGCCATCAAATTTGGAATTACGCAGCGAATCAATCCGCAGATCGCATCTATTTTCCTCCGCCGGGAGTATGGCGCAAAACTTCCCCAGGGCGGATTGCCGATGATATTAAAGCAGTCCCAGATCTTTTCGGGTAAACGCGTCGAAGTTCTTACGCGAAGCGATCAGTTTCAACTCCGGATTTGCAGTTCATAAAAAAAACCGGCGCAAGGACGCCGGTGCGTTTTAGAGAATCTTACAATATTTATTTGTCGTCACTCGTCTTGCTGTCCTCATCGGGTATGTAATACGGGCGGTGCTGGACCTCAAACTGTTTATCATCAAATGTACCGTCTCCGTTGACATCCACCTTTACGTCAAGTTTATATTTCTTTCCCGATTTTCGTTTCTCATCTCCGGCGTCGTAGGCAATGCTGTATTGATTCCGAAGCATAGCGTTAATACTTCCAAGGATTGACGGTATTTCTGTTGTAAATGTCATCGGATAATGCTGTCCGCCCGATTCTTTGGCAAACGTATTCATCTGATTCTTAGCCTGAAGAAACGTCAACCGACCGGGCAGCCCGGTAATTGAATCGGTTGCGGGCAGGCGGTGTTCATATTTCTTGAAGAAAAGATTCCCGGTACTGATGATATAAATCGGAATGCCAGCGTTTTGGATGATCTTGCGGACATCACCGTAATTTATCCGGCTAAAAGTGTCGATACCCGAGGCTACCAATATTATTGCTCGTCGCGGGGATTTGACATCCACCATACCGCCGTATACCGCCTTTGACTCTTCCGATCTTTCAAGCACCACCGAGTCGGCCTCACCACCAACGAGGGCAAACTTGATCGCATCGAAAAGATTATTTTCCCTGAATGCCGGCCGGTTCCTCAATAATAGGTTTATTGTCCGCTGTAGACGCTGAGGGTCATTGGTAAAGTCCGTAATCGGTGTCGGACGCATATCGAAAGCTACGACCGATGCATAATCATCCGGCGGTTTGATAAAACTCGAAAGAAAAAAAGCAATCGGACGGACGACCTCCAGATGCCCGGGATCCCACGAACCGCGGTCCGTTCCGAAAATCTCCGACCACTTACTGTATTCGACCACGAGCGTCACGGTTATCGGGGATTCCGGCATCGCAAAGTTGGTAATCTCCTGTCTCACACCGTTCTCGAATACCGCGAAATTCTCCTTTTTGAGGCCCGTCACGATCCCCCCGCCCTTTTTCTTGTAAACGACGGCGTCGACGTTTACAAGGTTTGTTTTGATTTCAAGGACCCCTTCGTCAATTTCCGCATTCTTGATTTCCTCTTCGATCTTTCGCTGTTCCTCTTCCTTTCTGAGCTCTTCGGCAGTCTTTGGAACCGGGCGCTGATTTTTTTTACCATCACCGGATTGTTTGGGTCGCTGAGGTCTGGATTGGCCAAAAGACGTTACGCAAAAGCCGAGGACAAATATAATTGAAAGCGCGAAAAGACGAATTGAAAATCGATCAAGGGTGGCTCGCATATTGGTATTACCTTCTACATCTTGGTTTCGGATTAGATACAGATTGTGCTCTTTTGGTTGGAATAAATCAAGGTATCTGCCGTTTTGGATCCAAGGAAAAAGGAAAGCGGTGAACGCTTTCCTTTAATTCATTTTGCACGGTTGCGGGTTGTTATTTCCCCGTTTCAGCATCTATTTCAATCGTTACGTCAAACGAGCCGGTATTGTCAGCCAGCACCCCTTCGTTTATTCCCAGAAATAGAGCGCCGTCACGGGTGGCGGTAAATTCTAACTCGCCGCCGATAAATATAAACTCATTATTATCGTCTCCGATAACCGCAATTAACCCGCCGGTGGGTTTTTCCTTAATCAGCTTTTGCGAATCCGGAAGCGTGCTAATTCCGGATGGCGACGAATATCGTCCGTTTCCAAGGGAGATTCGGCCGGATCCGGTAATTCGAATCTTTTGTCCCTTCCTAACGACCCATCCCGAATTGGTCCAGCCATTCGCAGTATTGTCAGCTAAAACCTTGGTGCTGATTTTAATGGGCTGCGCAGATGTTGCGGCATCAATGCTGATCGGCGAATCTGTGTCATCGATCACATCGTCGTCGGTCTCAGATTCCGCCGGAGTAGTTGCCGGCGCCGAGCCGACGGTGATGATCGTATTATCGCCATCCGTCGTTTTCGTATAAGCGGGTCTCGCGGGGGCATCATCGGTCGAGGAAGTAGATGTTTTTAGAACCGCGGCCGAATTGCCTTCGGAATCAAACTGAATCGAATCTATCTCATCGGCGAAAAAATTAAGCTTTCGCTGCCGGGAACCCTCTCCGACCAGAATTATAAACTGGCCGCTGCCAAAGCTGATGATCTTTCCTTTGATAATGCTTCCATCTTTGAGCCTTATCGTATCGGCCACTGCGACAATTGATAAAATCAGTATTAGGGAAAAGACGGGAAGTGCATGAATAAGTTTCGATTTGGTGAACATATTTCCTCCGGGCGGATAAAAAATGGGGCGGAATTCATCGAGTGAATTTTCGTAACGGTGTTTTTATCAAGATTATTCAGGATGTGACGCACCGACTCTTTTTTGTAGATGCGAAGTGAACACGGACAAGTTGCAATATTTGCATTATCAACAATCAGACCGATATTATACACAAAAACTATTTAAATGTGAACAAAAGGTTTAAGTGGGGCGCTGTAAAGTGTTCCTGTATTAGTGCTTTATGGCAGCTTCAAAACGCAAATTCGGGAGCGACCGGTTCATACCGATTGCGACGCGGGACCCGGGGCAAACGGTAAGTGAGAACTTGGCTGTCAATTGCCGCCGGTTCATTCGCCAGTTCGGCGTGGTTAGACTTTCGCAAATGTCAGCCCGGTCTGTCCCTGATATTTTCCGCCGCGATCCTCGTAGGAAACGGCGCAATCTTCATCCGACTCAAAAAATAAGATTTGGCCGATGCCTTCGTTGACGTAGACCCGCAATGGCAGGTTCGCAAAATTTCCAATCTCCACAACGAGTCTTCCGGTCCAACCGGCTTCGAGCGGTGTGGTGTTGACGAGCAGCCCGGTTCGGGCATAAGTAGACTTTCCAAGCGCAATGCCGGTTACGCGACGCGGCATCTTAAAAGTCTCGACAGTCACCCCGAGTCCATAGTGATGTGGCGGGAGCAGGTAATAGCACGAGCCGTCTTCCGAGGTTTTGATCGCGGGTTCGATAAGTGAATCTTCGTCAAACTGCTTTGGATCGATTTCGTTACCATAGACCGATGAAAAAATCCGGAAGCCGTCGTCGGCCAGACGCATGTCATATCCGTAGCTCGAACATCCTGCCGAGATGATCTTGTTGCCATCAACTTCTCTAACTAAATCCGGAAGAAACGGGTCGATCATTTTATTTTGTTCGACCATCTTACGCAGCCAAAGGTCCGATTTTATAGTCATATATTTGCTATTTAAAATGAAAAATGGAAAGCGATAAAGAAAATAATCTATCACCTTCCATCGGAAGAATTCAAAGCACGGTGTCAGCTATTTCCGTGCCGTCTTTTCAAAATCGCCGATCCTGAGCGTTCCATCGCCCACCGTAAACGACAGCTGCGCGCCCCCGTTTCCGGCCGTTGCGGTAATGGCACTGTCCGTAAAACTCGTTCGCCGTACCGGCTTGAGCATTTTGTAGGAATTATCAATTGCCCCGGTACGCAGGACTTTGGCCGTCAGGTTTGCGTTTAGATTCTGCGGCAGCCATACATTCAAGTTTCCCCTGGCGACCTGAATCTCGGCAAATCTGCCCCGCCAGCTTCTGGTGGCCACCGTTACATCGACCGTCCCGGAGCCGATGGTTGCCTGAACCGTTCCGCCAATGAGATTAAGCTTTGCATTTGATTCGAGATATTTGATTCGCATCGTGCCTTCGACCATCGAAAGGATCAAATCACCTCGACCGCCGTCAATTTCCAGATCCGAAAAATTTGGAACCTTAATCTTATAGTCGACCCTGAACGGTGCGCCCCGCAGGCGCTTCGGAAATTTCGCGTCTACCTTTTTCAGATACTTCTTGTCGTGTGTGCCGACGCTGTGGATGCGGATATGGCCCAGTCCATCTTCGACGGCAAACCCGCAGACTTCGGCGAGTCGCAGCAAATCGGCTTGGTTATCGGCGATGACTTCAATCTCGGCAGAAATTTCGACCTCATTCCTATTCCATCCTTCGACTTGAATCGAGCCGATCGGCGCACCAACGATCGATATTGTTCCACCCGCGCCAAATTCAATGATTTCAGACTTAAATTTTGTCCGTTTCATCAAGGGCGCTGATTCCGGAGAGTTCTGTCCGGGCAAAATTGCGGTAAAGAGGCCGATCAGGGCAAATGCCACAACAAGGTTGGTTATTCTGATTATTTTCATGGGTAATACCGGCGAGTTTTTCTGCTGAAGAATAAGGAAGGGTTACTAGAATGAAAGCGAAGTTCGATTAACTTCTAAAATATAACTTAGCATTAACGACGGATAAATGAAATGGTTCCACGTTGGTTGGTAACCGTCAGGCTGGCGCTTCCGCTCCCGACCTTTCCGACCACTCTTCGGCCGTTTCCAACGTAACTCATCCCGGTCGCAGTAAATGAGCCGAGCGAGATGCTGCGGGAAGAAGGAGCCGTCGCAACAAGTCGGAACGAGGCCCGAAACGGAATTCGGAGGTTAATATTACCGTTGGTGGAAATAAACCGATAAGTGCCGTTAGGCTGAATCAGCCCGTCATAAAAAATATCGCCGATAACGTTTTTCGCAAATACGCGTTCGGCGCCAATATTCGTCAGAGTTATATCGCCTTCGGAAGATATATGGGCCCTCACCAGTCCCCCCTGGACGTTGCTTATTTCGATATTCCCGACGAGCGTTTCGATATCGACCGTTGAGGCAAACGGAACATAGACCGTAAAATTCACCGCGCCGACTTCGGTTTTTCCTTGATTATCCTTGATTACGTTTATCAAAATCGTGCCGCTGAGGTTTTTCGGATCGATTTTAGCCACCGGTTTTTCAAGCCAGGCAGAGATGTTGATTTCATCCCTGTTCCATCCGCGTACGATGATGGTTCCCGTCCGGTTCGTAAGCTGCAGCCTGATGTTTTTACTCGCCGGATAACTTTTTGAAAATTTGCGCTGCGCAGGCGTGCTTTCAACCCCTGCGCACAAGAAAAAAACTACGCTCATCAGAAGTATCGTAGCTCCGTTTCTTGTCGCAAGTTTAAATATATTTCCTAACTGCCAACCCATGATAAAAACAAATTATAATTCCGCAAATTCACGCAAAAACTCCATTTTCTCTGACAACGCGGAGTCAAGCATCTCAGTTGAGATCTTATCCTCGGGATTTTCTTGTAATATTTTCGTATATTCGTTGACCGCTTTGTCAATTTCCTTCAGGTTGCGGTCAAACGCGTTTTGTAAATGACTGTCCCATTGAACTCGTCTTAGCTCGACCCGTTTTATCCAATAAGCGATTGCCGACCGCTGTTCTTCAATCCGCCGCTGGTGTTTTTGCTGAGGCGTTTCAACCACCCCGATACTCGAAAGCATTGTCTCCACGACATTGGGGGGCTGTTCTTCATCGATATGAATTTCGTTTGGTCCCGTAAAGTTTTTGATTGAGACGATCGTAAGCAGCGAACTCATTAGCGCGATGCCCAATACCGAAGTAACTATCTGCGGAGGCGAAAACTGCACACTGCCGTTAAAAAATCGTTTGATTAATCCGGGTTTTGCCGGTTCCGGATTATTCGCAATTGAGTCCGGTTCGATTTCAGTCTCAATCAGGTTAGTGATTCTGCACCACATTGCCTGCGAATTCAGAGGCGTAGAATCCTCCTGAAACGCCTTCCCGGAAAACTGGACTATTGAGGAACACTCTTCGAAAGTCCTGGCGCAATCCGGACAGATCGCAAGATGTGATTTAACATCGGCCGCGACCGGTTCATCCAGCTCGTTATCCAAAAACTCACTGATCAAATTTTGATAATATTCGCACTTCATCGGGTCACAGAAATAGTCTGATTTCGCAGGAAATTCTCAGCGTGTAAAGTAATGTTTTGCCGTTAAACTCTTGCCTTTTCAACCACTCGAATCTCAAATAATGAGATTGCCCGAAATAGCTTTTGGTTGCCTTTGAAACTCATCGATTAGTACATTCCAATGGACAAAAAAAATGAAACCCGGCGGTTTAACTAAACCGTTGTTTTCATCAGTAAGCCCCTAAGTTTGAGCCGCGCCTTATGAAGCTGAGATTTTGATGTCCCGACGGAGACCCCAAGCATTTCCGCAACCTCGGAATGCTCAAATCCTTCCACATCATGCAGCACAAAAACAGCGCGGTAGCCCGGCGGCAGTTTTGTTATCGCCTTTTTTAAGTCCAACCGATTCAAAATAGGTAAATTCGCTTTCATTTTCGGTTGGGGAATGAGATGCTCGGGCACCTCACCGTCTTCGGTGGTTTTTTCATTTTTGACGCTTCGCTTTCGAAAATGCATCAGTACTTGATTAACCGTCAAACGGTGAAACCAGGTCGTAAACGCAGAGTCCCCGCGAAAACTTCCTACTTTTCGAAAAAGTTGAATGAACGCCTCCTGTGTTAAATCCTCAGCCTCAGCTACATTATTCGTCATCCGCAAGCACAGGCTGTATGCCCGTCGGTGATACTTTTGATAGAGCATTTCAAACGCTTCAAAGTTTCCGGCCGCAGCCAGTTCGGTCAATTCAAAATCCGGTGTTTTTACAGTAACCGGGGGCACAACGGATTTTCCGCTCTTGACGAACGCAGCCCGGCCCGTGTCTTCCTCAACGTGATTTGCGACGTCTGTGTTTGTCGCAACCGAGGTCAAATCCATATTAGCTCCTAAGTTACTTTCGGAATTCGAAAATTTGTTATGGTCTATGATGAGTGTCCTCCAACGGATAGTTGCCCGCGGGCACGATAATTCTATGATGAATCGAAGAAAAGGTAAATGTTTTGTCGCACGGTTTTCCCCGACGGAAGGATTTCGGGCGGCTATGGTATTTTGTTTGACTCTCAGGTATCTTATTCGGAATGCGGGGTCGTGGGCGTTTTAGAAATGACACAAAACGAAATTCTCGAAAATTATCTGAGTGACGCTATCCGTTCGTTTCGAAATTACAAGTTGGTGGCCGAAAAAGCTATCAAACAAGTTAACGACGCGGAGTTTTTTAAGAAGCTCGATCCGGAAGCAAATTCGATTGCCGTTATTGTCAAACACATTTCCGGAAATCAGCGTTCAAGATGGCGGAATTTTCTGGAATCAGATGGGGAGAAGCCTGATCGACACCGGGACCACGAGTTTGAGTTACACCAAGAATCAAGGGAATTCTTGATGAAGTCGTGGGAATCGGGATGGAAAACCCTGTTTGATTCGATTGACCAACTGACCGTTGCTGATTTTAGCAAGACCGTGACAATCCGCGGCGTCCCCCATACGATTGCCGAGGCATTAAACCGACAATTGACCCATTATGCCTATCACGTTGGTCAAATCGTGTATTTGGCGAAGCATTTTCGCTCCGCTGAATGGAAAACGATGAGTGTGCCCAAGAATCAGTCAGATGAGTTCAACGCATATATGGCCAAACGGAAGGCCGACGGAAGAGAAAGCGGCCATCCGCTGGAGGACGTGATGAAGTTTGTCGATCAGGAATCGGAAGGGAATACCCGATCGGATTAGAATTTGACTTCAATTTGATATTAGAGAAGTGCTTGCAAAGAAGCTCGGATTTAGCGAATAATAGTTTTTCCGCATTTTTTTAAACCTTATGAATTGTCCGATTTGCAGAACAGACAGATTCGTTAAGATGGAAATTGAGCCGAAACTTACGGTCGATTTTTGCCAGGGCTGTCGCGGCAAGTGGATTTCCAATGATAATTATCAGGAATGGCTCGAGTATCAGGGGCCGAGACTGCTTGAAATTCCCGAGCTCGATATTCCTGAATTAACGGCTCCGGAAATTGAAGTGGCACGGCTCTGTCCCGTCTGCCGGCGGATCCTAAGCAAATACAAAGTCGGGCGCGAACTTCCGTTTATGATCGACCGATGCGGAAACTGTTCGGGCGTTTGGCTGGAGGACAAAGAATGGGAAACTCTCAAGAACAAAAATCTGCACGATGAGCTCGACCGTATATTTACCGACCAATGGCAGGAGGAAGTCGCGCGTGAATCGGCCCGGAATCATCTGATGAGCGTATATCAGCAAAAATTCGGAGCTGAAGACTTTAAGAAAATCCGCGAGTTTAAGGCCTGGATGGAAAATCACGAAAAAGGTGACGAGATTTTCGCGTACATCCGCGATAAGAATCCTTTCCATTCCTGAACATCAAAAATGCCGCCCGTTGAAAATTGCTTTTACCATTTGGGCCGGCATCGCGGGCATCGCCATTTAAACAAAACGTTCATTATGGCCGCATTCGACTATCGATAACGCAGCCTGACATTTTTGACTAATCGATATTCTGACCCGACCGTTCGGAACCTCTTTTTTGTAAGCACCGCGATACGGAGTGCGACCCTCAAGAATCGTTTGAGATCGACAGTATGTCCGCGCCCGGTGCCGATGGGGGCGTATCGGGAAGCATCGAATCAGTCGCTTTCTAAAACTGCCGTTTCCGAAAATAATCGTCTTATAAGTGTTTTTATATCTTTGGCCATATTGGTAAACGCATTTGGTAGTGTAAAAAACGTAGGTATGATTCGGCGTCCGTTATCGTGATTCCTAAATTTTGCGGCTTTGACGTTTTTTTGCGCGATACGATGGTTTCGCCTGAACGGCCGTAACATCGATGACTACTGAGGCGATTATGATTGGCAATGTAAAAAGTTTCTTCATTGTCATACCTCCATTGAAGATTTGGTTTTTGTTTGTGGAAGAGAGTACGGAGAGTATCGGGTTCATATAACCATTTAATTCGAGGTAGATAATCTAATAGCTGCCAAAAGAAATGTTAATAACAATTGGTTATTGGCGCCGCTCGAAGCAAACTGAGAATTTCAATGTAATTTTATCTATGTTAATCTTTTAAAGTTTATGGCAAAGCAGGCAAAAAACATTTCGATTTTGGGTTCAACCGGGTCGATCGGTAAAAACACCCTCCGCGTTGTTGAGCACCTCGATAACATCAACGTCGTCGCTCTGGGCGCAGGGAGTAACATAGAGGTTTTGGCGTCCCAGGTAAGTAAATTCCAGCCGGAGATTGTTTCGTGCCTGGATGAAGAAGCGGCAGAGCTGTTGACGGAAAGGATTAGTAAATTTGCAGGGCGCAAGCCTCGCGTCGTAATTGGCGAACAAGGTCTTATCGAGGTCGCAACTTATGAAAAAGTCGACACGGTGGTCTCTGCGACGGTCGGAGCGGTCGGATTTGTTCCAACCCTTAGAGCGCTGGAGTCCGGCAAGCGTGTGGCGTTGGCCAACAAAGAGACCCTTGTCATGGCCGGTGAATTAATGACCAAGGCGGCCCGGGAAAACAAGGCCGAAATACTCCCGGTCGATTCAGAGCACAATGCGCTTCACCAGTGTCTGCGCGGTGAAAAACTGTCTGAAGTAAAGCGTTTGATTCTGACCGCATCCGGCGGCCCGTTTCGTACGAAAGCAAAAGTGGAAATCGAAAATGCCAGCCGCGAAGACGCGCTTAATCATCCGACCTGGAATATGGGCGACAAAATATCGATTGATTCCGCGACATTGATGAATAAGGGACTGGAGGTGATAGAAGCGCATTGGTTGTTTGGTTTTAATGAAAATGAAATCGATGTCGTCGTTCACCCGCAGTCCGTGGTCCACTCAATGATCGAACTGGTCGACGGTTCGATGATTGCGCAGTTAGGCGTCACGGATATGAAGCATGCGATTCAGTACGCGCTGACATATCCTGAGAGGGTTGAGAATTGTCTTCCGCCCCTGGATTTCGCTGAATTATCCAATCTTACGTTTGAAAACCCTGATTTCGCGCGATTTCCGAATCTCGGACTCGCCTATCAAGCTCTCAAAAAAGGCGGAACAGCGCCAGCTGCATTAAATGCATCAAATGAGATCGCGGTTCAAGCGTTTCTGGATCAAAAAATAAGACTGACCGATATTGCGAAGATCAATGAATTGGTGGTTGCGGCCCACGAGCCGGAGCCGGTCGATAGTTTGAAGTCGGTCCTGAAAGCGGATAGTGCGGCCCGTGTGCAGAGTAAGGCTTTGGTTGCGGGCGCGGCAGCGGCCGTCAGTTCGGTTTTATAGTTTGACTCTGTTGTACGCCGGGAATTAAAATTCAACCTGCGATATTTTTTACCAATAATTAATTATAAGGATTGATTTACCAGGGTATTATTTACATTATGCCAGACATTTTGATAGTCATTTTAGCGGTTCTTTTCGTTCTTGGAGTCGCGATAAATATTCACGAATTTGGACATTTTATTGTTGCCAAGCTTTTCGGGATGCGTATCGAAGCGTATTCGTTTTTTGGTCTTGGCCCCCGAATCTGGGGATTTCAAAGAGGGCATACCGATTACCGTATCAGCGCAATACCGTTGGGTGCTTACGTAAAACTTTACGGAGACGAGGCTACCTCTTCACTTGAGGGGGGCAGCTCCGAGGGCGAGGTAGTTCCAAAATCAGAACTCTATGAACTGCGTCCCCGCTGGCAGAAGTTTTTGGTGATGGTTGGCGGCCCGTTTATGAATATCCTCTTGGCACTGGCGATACCATTTGCATCGGCTTTGATAATGGGTGTGCCGTCGATTCAGTCGCCAATCGTCGGGTTTGTCCAATCGGGTGGGGCAGCGGAAAAGGCGGAAATAAAAGTTGGAGATCGAATCGTCGCATTCGACGGTATAAAAAATCCAACGCTGATGCGAATTCAGGAAGATGCCCTTTTGCTGCCGGAAAAGGAAGTACCGATTTCGGTAGAGCGGGACGGCAAGCGGATTGATCTTAAAATAACCCCGACCAAGATGACCCGTGATGGAAATGTCTTTGGAAGTCTTGATTTCGCTCCTGATGTCGGGGCCGAACCGGTTATCGTAGGTTCTGTCGAGCCGGGAATGCCGGCGTCGAAATCGGGATTGGCACCGGGGGATGTGATTACATCAGTTAACGACAAACCTATAAAGAACACTCAGGAAATGGTGGCAATCGTAAAAGAGGCCCAGGAAAATCCGATCAGCATTGTCGTAAACCGCAATGGTGAGCGAAAGGAATTTACGACGGCCGCAAAAAAAACCCCCGATGGCTGGTTGATAGGAATTAGATTCAGCAGCACTTTGGGTGCTGTCTTTGAACCGGTTGGCCTGGTCGGAGCCGCCGATTTTGCCGTTCAGTCAAATTGGCGAATTTTGCGTTTGACCGGTAAGGCGTTCGGCCAAATGTTTTCCGGAGAAAGATCGGTCAGCGAGGGCGGCGTTGCCGGTCCGATCGGAATTGTGCAGATCATTTCTCAAGTTGTCAATGATCAGGGTTTTCTGGGACTGCTTCCGCTATTAATGGTAATTAGCCTGAACCTGGGTATATTTAACCTGCTTCCGATTCCGATGCTCGACGGCGGTCAGATCGCTGTTCTGGGGATTGAGGCAGTTTTGGCGCTCTTTGGAATGACATTATCAATGGCGGTCAGGGAAAAAATACAGCTTGCCGGTTTAGCGATCATATTGCTTCTAATGGTGGTTGTTATGTATCTGGATATATCGCGGATTATCGGATAGCCGAATGCCGGATGGACAAACTCGGGCCAGTCGTTTTGGTACGGGCAACGGATTTATATGCTAAGAAGAGAATCAAAGGCGGTAAATGTAGGCGGGATCCAGATTGGCGGCGGAGCACCGGTTGTTGTTCAGTCAATGACAAAAACTGACACGGAAAACGTTGAAGAAACAGTAGCTCAAGTCGATAAGATGGTCGAGGCCGGTTGTGAAGTCGTCCGGATTGCCGTCCCCAACCCCGAAGCTGCCGAAGCTTTGAAAAAGATCCGCAAACGCGTCAAGATTCCGATCGTCGCAGATATTCATTTTCATTACAAACTTGCATTAAGGGCCCTTGAAGCCGGGATCGACAAGCTGCGGATAAATCCCGGCAACATCGGTTCCATTGACCGAGTCAGAGAAGTGGTGAGGGCTACCGAAGCTCAGGGCGTGCCTATCCGGATCGGTGTCAACGGGGGATCGCTTGAAAAGGATTTATTAGAAAAGTATGGAACGGCGACGCCGGAAGCGATGGTCGAATCGGGTCTTCGTCATGTCAGAATTCTGGAGGATCTGGGATTCTCCGATATCGTAATATCGCTTAAAGCCTCCGACGCCCGGAGAACGGTTGAGGCTTACCGGTTGATGGCGGACAAAGTTAATTATCCGCTTCATTTAGGGGTTACCGAAGCGGGCACGCCGTTCGGGGGTACGATCAAGTCCGCGATCGGCCTTGGCGTATTGCTGTACGAAGGAATCGGCGATACGATCCGTGTTTCACTCGCTGCCGAACCGGACGAGGAAATCCGGGTCGGATGGGAGATATTAAAGAGTCTTGAGCTGAGAAAACGCGGCGTGACCGTGGTTGCGTGCCCGACCTGCGGGCGTCTTGCGGTGGATGACTTTGTCGGAATCGTAACCGAGATTGAACGGCGGCTTCAGCATGTCGAAGAGCCGCTTCATTTATCAATCATGGGATGCGCGGTAAACGGCCCGGGCGAGGCGCATGATTCCCAGCTGGGCGTTACGTTTGGAAGACAAGTAGGAATGATCTTTAAGGACGGCGTACCGCTGAGGCGAGTTTCGGGCGAGGATATCGTCGAAGAATTCGTAAAAGAAGTCGAAATTCTTCTCAAAAACGGCAGCGTTGCTCAGATGCCGGAAAAAGAGAAACCACTTATCCAAATCGGGTGAATCGGGAACCGCATCAGATTCGAGAGAAACGGGAAGTCCTGGAGAAAAGACGATTTCGTAATGCCACAACCTACGGAAAGAGCACCGAAAACGGGTAACCCGGTATATTTCGAATCACTCCGAAAACAACGGATACAACCAGAAATCCTAACAAAACCGCCGGATGAATAGAATTAAACGGTAACCCGCGTCCTTTGATCAAGACCCGAATAAGCAAGACAACTAAATAGAAGGCCCCGATTACATAAAACGGGATCAGCGCGTTGAAATCGAGAGCGGTCATTACATCTCCTTGAAAAAGCGCGTGAAACCCGCGTGTCAATCCGCAACCGGGGCAGGCAAAACCGGTTAAGGTTAGGAGCGGACAGGGGGGCAGGAGACTTGTCACTGAGGGATTTACCAGTCCGACAAACAAACATACGCCGGCTATTCCAATAAGCCCCGCGCCGGCAAATCCCCGCTCAAGAGTCGATGAAATAATTATATTGCCGCCATCGGATTCAATACTCATCTTGTTTAAACTATATAAATCAACCGGAATATTATTTCAATCAATCCGTTTAACACGGCCAAATCGAATCATCCCGACCCGGATCATTATAACCCAAATAAATCATCTGCCGGCCATCGCGACAAACAGCGCATCGGCAGCGATTTTTTTGTTCAGGTTGTAACGCAGATTTTCACGGAGTGATTCGATTTCTTCGAGCCACCTTGAAAGTCGCCGGTTGGGGATTCGAAATTGGCGCAGCCTTTCTTCCAAATCAATATTAACGATTTTCGAATTTTCGTCGTTATTTAGCCTCCAAGTGTCGTGAACAAGTGTCTGGAAGATTGCGAGGCGGTCTTCAAATTCTTCCTTGCTCTTGCCGCGGCTGATTTCTTCCGATGTCCTCAGAAGGGTCGCAAAGTCGTTTCCGGCAGCGAGACTCTCCAATGCCCTGAGCATGTTCAGACGCTGCTCCTTAAACAAAGGCGGGTCGATTTTCAAAGCTTTTCCAATGCTGCCTTGTGAAATGCTTGCCACCAGGGTTGAATCCGCCGATGGGTAGTTCTTTTCATTATCCAGATATTTCACGATCTCCCGATCTTCAACCGGCGAGAATTGAATGGTCTGAGAGCGTGAACGAATTGTCGGCAAGAGCGAAGCTGGCGCGGAAGTGATCAAAAATATAAACGTCGTCTCCGCGGGTTCTTCAAGGGTCTTGAGCAGCGCGTTTGAAGCCGCCTGAGCCATCTTTTCGGCGTCGTCGATAATAAAAAAACGAGAGGTTGACTCATAGGGTCGAAAATTTGCTTCGATTTCAAGATCTCTTATCGCGTCAACATAGATCACGTTTTTATTCGGCAGTACAATGCCAATGTCGGGATGCTCACCAAGGAATACGCGTTCATAATCTTCCTTTTTGTCGGTATTGGGAAAAGAAAACCGAGTCGCACGCTGACAAGGGCTGCAATTTTGACACGGTGCGGAATCTACCGGTTTGGCACATACCGTCGCTTTGGCTATTTCCAAGGCAAACTGCTTTTTCCCGATCCCGTTCGGACCGGCGAAAATCGAAGACTGTGGAAAACGGCCGGACTTAAGCAGCCGCCCCAAAGTGGCCTTTACCTTCTCGTTACCGATCAATCGTTCAAACATTATTTATTAATTCCGCAGATTTTGAATCTCATTTGGCCAAAAAATCCGTTATCAGTTCGACTACCGTGGACTGGATTTTTTCAATTGATCCATCGGCATCGACCACCCGAAACCGGCGCGGTTCTTTTTTGGCGATGCCAAGATAAGCTTCTCTTACCCGCTTATAAAAATCGGCTGTTTCCAAATCCATACGGTTGTTGACCGGACCTTCCGTCCGCGCATTGGTTCGGGACAGCGACTTGTCGATCGGGAGGTCAAAAAAGATCGTTAGATGGGGCTTAAGTCCACCCGTCGCAAGCTTTATTACCTGGTTAACGGTTTGGATCGGGAATCCCCTCCCGGCCCCTTGGTAGGCAAATGTCGCATCGGCGTATCGGTCGGAGAGAACAATTTTTCCTTCCTCAAGCGCCGGTTTAACTAAAAAATTGACGTGCTGAGCGCGGTCGGCAGCGAACAGCAGAAGTTCGGCAAGCGGATCGACATCTTCCTCAGTTTCGAGAAATGCTTCGCGAAGCCTCCGTCCAAGCGGAGTTCCCCCCGGTTCACGCGTCATCAAAACATCAAATTCACGAAGACGCAATTCACCTGCGAGCATTCTGATCTGAGTTGACTTACCGCTTCCGTCAATCCCCTCAAAGGTTATTAGTTTTCCGTCCAAGATATTTTACTGTGAATTGTTGGCTTGTCTTTTCGATCGAAACAGTAGAAATGGCATGTTTGAAAATGAGAACTTCTTCTTCCCCGACATCAAGCAATACTGAAAATTTGTCAAAACTCTTAATCGACCCGGTTAGGGTTGAACCTTGCATTAAGTGGAAAACGACCGCCGATTTCTCTTTGCGGGCGGTGTTCAAAAACGCGTCCTGAATATTTTGAACCGCATGTTTTTCCATCATTTCCCCTTTTATTCACTTAGTTTTAAACCTGTTCAAGGATTATAACAAATTTGTTGTTACAAACAAGATTGATTATTTTACGCTTTATTTTCAATCTGTTCCCATAATTGCATCTGAATTTTGCGGTCCGTTCCAAACCCGTTAAGCCAAAAAACTTCCTCTTTTCTCCTAAACCAGCTCATTTGCCGCTTCGCATAGTTTCGAACATCTGTTTTAGTTTTTTCCATCGCGCTTTCAAGGCTTCGCCCGCCGCGCAGGTATTCACAAACCCGTCGGTATCCGTGAGCGCCCAAGGCGGTAGTCGAATCATCTATCCCCCGGCGACGAAGTTTCTCAACTTCCTCAACCAATCCCGATTGAAAATGTCTCCCGGTTCGGGCGTTTATTCTCTTATAGAGTTCATCCCGCGGCGGATTTAACGCGAATATCAAGATCCTTTTTGCGAATTCGGGCGGCTTGGCACGCATCGGCTGCAATTCCGAAAGGCGCTCGCCCGTTTGAAAGTAGACTTCAATCGCCCGCATCGTACGAACATAGTCCCGCGGAAATAGTTTTTCGGCCATTGCCGGATCGATTCGGTATAACAACCTGTGGAGATATTCGGCGCCCTTCTTATCTTTGATCGACGTCAATCGCCGGCGCAGTTCGAGGTCGGTTTCGGGAGCGTCAAAAAACGGCTGACGGAGCGTTTTCAAATAAAATCCGGTTCCTCCGACCAGGATAGGAGTATTACCACGGGATTCTATTTCGGCGATCTTGGATGCTGCGTCTTTTGCCCATTCGGCTGCGGTGTAATGAACCTCGGGTGGAACATAATCGATGAGGTGATGCGTTACGCCTTTCATTTCTTCGGTCGAAGGCTTGGCAGTTGCGATCTGGATCTCCCGATAAATCTGAACCGAATCACAGTTAACTATTTCACCGTTTCCGAAACGCAAAGCGAGTTCGACGCCGATCTCGGTTTTCCCTGATGCCGTCGGCCCGACAATCGCAAAAATCTGGTTCTTTTCTGCCACGGCAATTTATTAGGTGCCCTCATTGAAATCCCAATCGAGGTTTTGGCCCGCAGATTGGCTCAGGCTCAATAGTAAGTTCGATAGAACTTCGGTTATCACAACCCGAAAAAATAACGGGCAAATCCTATCAGCACGATTGTTCCCAGCAATATCAGGCTGCCAATCGTCTGGTTTCGTGAGAATTTGATCATTGTCGTGTTGTCCCGAGGCTTGTGCCGACGGATTCTGCCGTTCCGGTGAAGGGCGAAGCGCGGCAGATAGGGTCATCAATTTCTAGTAGGCTTTTACGACATCGATGCCGGTGTAGTAATGTTTTAGGATTTGCTCGTATCTCAATCCCATCTGGGCGAAACCGTATGCGCCGTACTGACACATTCCGACCCCATGACCCCAGCCGCGGCCCGTAAAGTTGAACCTTGCGACCCGGCCGTTTGAACCATATCTTTTGTCCATGACAAATAACTGTTCTTTAAGTCGGAATGCCGATCGGATTTTGCCTCCTTTTAGCGAATGGGTTCCATTGGTGGTCGTTATTTCGAGCTCTGTCGCCCGACGTGAAAATCCCTTGTTTTTGACTTTGACATCGATCAGGGTGCCCATTCCCTTGACATAGCGTCCCAGCCGGGCACGGGCGGTGGACGCCGACATACTGGTTCGCCATAAAGTAAAGGGAGACATACGCTCGGCCACGGTTGTCTTGTCGATCGGATCTATCTCGAGGTAAATCACTTCGCCCTGCGGATTTAATTTATATCGAACCTTTTCGCCGCCAACGATCGCCGCTTCTTTTACTTGGTAGTATTCGTCTCCGAACTTTCTAAACAAAAAAAGATTGGGATTGACCTTCATTTCATTTTCGCTTCTTCCGGACTGGAGAATCAGTTTTCCGTCTTCGGTCGGTTTTGTGGTTCCGTTTTCAAATGCAAGGTTCCAATTCTTTTTCGCGTAAATGCCATCTATCAGCCGGAGAATCTTGCCCCGGGAATAATTCTTGTTCGGTTTGATCGTGAGATCTGAATAAATCGAAAACCACCCGTCACGCATCAGTTCGGCAAGCATCGCCCGGTCCTGTTTCGGAACTTCGGCGGCATCGAGAAACGAAAGTTGATAATTTATATCGGATTCGGAAAGCAACGTGTCCGCACTCTCTTCCGAATCGGCGGGATAGATAATCCCGTGCAGAATTCGCGCCAGTTTCAGCGGTTTCGATGAATTATTCTCGACCAGCGGAGGAGCCTTTCCGAATTTACCCGAAACCTGGTTAAACCAGCTTTTCAGTTCGGTTTGGATCGGCGGGTCATCGAAATAATCGTCATCGAAACGGCCGGTGATCATTAGAAAATTGTTAACCGCCAGTTTCGAAGCTAATCGTACATATTGATAGTTAGCTTCGTTTCTTATCAGCGCCGGTTCACGGAGCGTCTTAATCAAAAACGGATCGAAGTGGTCGCGTCCGTCAAGCGCGCAGTTGACACCACGCAGATAAGGTTCGTTAAACTCGAAGATATTTCCTGAGTCTTCCGTCCGACCCCCGCAAGTTGATGTATAAAGTGCGTTTATAGGCTTTCCGCGATAAGTGGCTACGACACCTTGTGTTTCCTTGACTGCCCGCGTACCCATCGAAGTCTCGATCGCTACGCCTTTATATACCTGGGACCAAACCGTAGGCAGCATATCAAAACCTTCCAATCCGTAACCGTCTTTGTTCGCGACGGCATAGGTTCTTGCAGCAACGGCCTGTGCTTTTTGAGCTTCAATTTGCGGTAAAGATAATTCAGACGGTACGACGCCCAGCAGATAATCTTCCATCGGTACGACGTTAACGACCGTGATACGGCCGCTGGAGTTCACGAAAATTTCCATCTTACCCCGATAGCGTTTTCCGTTGAGTTTTATTATCCCGTTGTTGTTGACCGAGCCGATTTTTACCGCCCTAAGCGAAGAAAACCTGGCATCGGGACCGCTTCCGGAGACGACGATTTCGCGAATACCCGAAAAAATAATCGCGTTGCGGTTTTTACGGGCAGTCGGACGGCTCGTTGTCGTTAGCTGAACCGGGCCGCGTTTAGTCTCAATTTTCGCCGGCTCATCGATCTTAAGGCTCCTGACTTTCGACTTCGTATCAGACGAGATTTGAGCTGTCAGCTCGATCGCATCATCAGAAGGAGCTGAAAACTGTCCAACGATTACAGCGGCTCCTTCAAACCCTTGTTCGGTCAGCGAATTTACGATTTTATCCGCATCGGCGCGAACCTCGAAGTCTTCCCCGACCCGGATTCGCCAAATTCCTTCAGTTTTACCGGGCATAACCGTTGTCGGGGCCGATAACTCTGAACGAATCCGCCCTGCCAATTCATCGGCCGCAGTCCTTGATTCGAGCTTCGAAATTTCGACCGTGTAAAATTCATACACCGGTGGATTATATAACCGGGATGATACAGTAACCGCGGACGTATTAAGCATCCGGTAAGATTCGTTCCCGAGGTCTTCGATCAGCGACGAATCATTCGTTGTGATCGAGACCGAACTGACATTCCGCAATAATCCGATCCGCACCGACGGTTCACGGTCGAGCCTAAAGTATTCGATTTCATTATGCGCAAAGGTCGGCGGTTGGAGGAGGAGTACGGCGAAAGCGATGAAAATTCTCAATTGAATGCGTCCGTTCATAATTAAAATTTTAGCATACCACGCGAAAACATTGATTAGCGGGATAGGGGATCAGCAAGGTAACAAACAGGCCTGGTTTACAATTTCCAGAATATCGGCACGAATATCATTGCGGCCAGGAATACGATGATCGTCAGAATTGTTCCGATCTTTACGAAATCCATAAATTTATAGCGCCCCGCGGTGTAAACCAGGACGCAGGCCGGTTCAAGCGGTGTCATGAAAGAAAATGATGCCGCATAGGTTATTGCAACCGCAAAACTTCGGGGGTTGACGCCGAGCGATAAAGCTGTTTTCAGCGCAACCGGCAAAACAACCAAAGCCGCGGCTTGATTTGACATGGGCTGCGTCAATATAACCGTCAAAACAAAAAAACCGCCAAGAACCGCAAGCGGACCAAATTCACGGAAATAATGGACGATCAAATCGGCCAGGAAGATATCCGTCGCTGATTTTTCCATCGCAATTCCAAAACTCATCATACAGGCGATCAGGACCAGCAAACGGAAATCTATCATCGGATAAAGCTCCGAGTATCGGACGGTCTTGGTGGCAAGCAAAAGAAAAACACCGACCAGCACTGCGATTGCCAGCGGAATGTCCAGCCCGACAACGGATTTGGAAAGTGATAGCGTCAAAAATACCGCGAAAGCCGCGATCGCCCATTTTCGTTTATCGGTTCTTGCATTGCTTTCGGTTACCTCATTCAAGAGTATAAGCTGTCGTTCATTTACAAGGGGCTGGATCTTAAGACTATTTCCCTGGACCAGCAATACATCGCCAAATTTGAGGATCTCATCGCTCATTTTTTCGATAAATTTTTCACCGTGACGGTTGATTGCCAATACGGTGACATCATAAATTCCGCGGAAATTCAGAGTGGCCAGGGTCTGACCGGTAAGCTTTGAATCTTTCATTATCAAAACTTCAAATATCTCGGTTTCTCCGTCCCTCAGAAAATTATCGTTAAATTTAAAGTCCGGCTTTATTTCAAGTCCATATTCCGATTTGATACTCAGTATTTTTTCCAGCTGTCCTTCAACAATCAATAAATCACCCGCCAAAATCATTTCGTCGGAGCCCGGCGAAGTGATTTTGTTACCCTGCCGGATAATTCCGATTACATTCAGTTCGAGTTCAACATTGATATCGGACTCGGCAAGAGTTTTTCCGATCAGGTGGGACTGCGGCAAAACCAGAACCTCCGAGATGTATTCCCGGATCTGATACTTTTCGGTCAATGACTCGTTGATGTTGTAATCCGGCAATAATTTTCTGCCGATGGTAATCATATAGATGATCCCAAGCAGCGCGACGATGACGCCGACCGGTGTCAATTCAAACATTGAATAAGGCTCCATCCCGTAGCGATCCAGCGACCCGCTGACAGCGAGATTTGTTGAGGTTCCGATCAAAAGGCAGCTTCCGCCCATAATCGTCCCGAATGCCAGCGGCATCAAAAGTTTCGAAGGCGAAATTTTAGATCTAGCCGCCAATCCTAATACAAACGGGATCAGCATTGCAGCGGCGGTCGTATTGTTCATAAAGGTGGAAGAAATTGTTCCGACGATCATGATCAGGAAAATAAGCAAAAACTCGTTGTCGCCGGCGATGCGGAACAGCTTCCTTCCCATCAAATCTACAAGCCCGGTTTTGAGTAAACCGCCGGTTAATACGAACAGCCCTGCAATTGTGATAATGATCTCATCGCCAAAACCGGCGATCGCCTCTTTTACGCTCAGGATTCCGGTGGCCACCAGCAGCACGACAAGAATCAATCCGACAATATCAACCGGAAGCCTTTCAGTTGCAAAAAGAATTAATGCCAGGAGCAGCAGTATCAGGACGATTGCAATTGGACTCATAAGGCATAATGAAGCAGGTGCCGGCGGCCAACTTGCTGTCAGCCGCGGAAGTTATTTTTCGAGCGCGTTAAACACAAACGGAAAGGTGCCGAAAGTCTGCCCCCGGTGCTGGGGTCGAAAGGCAAAAAGAACGATCTTGCCCTTTCCAAAATCTGTTTCCGCGATTGCAGTTTTGCCAACCAGATGCTCTTCTCCGAATATCCAGCCTGAGAGGAGGACGTCTTTTTCAGCATATTTGGCGACTGACTTAACCTTGTCCTTATCTGTAATTTCAAAAGCCGAGCTGTAAATGAAATAGGCTGCGGCTTCCCGGTTAAGGCCCCGGGCTAATGAAAATCTGCGATCAACGTCTATTTTCAGAATCGAACCCGGACAATGAAATTCCTTGCGGCTTTTACCTTTCAGCGCGTTTTTCATCGGCAGGGAAAAACGATTTATTACCAATTCGCACGAGTCATCAAAACAAATGAGCCGTCCGCCGTTTTCTACAAATGATTTCAAGTTCGATATGCCCGTTTCGGTAATTCCTCCGGAGTATTCTTTTGGATATTGTTTCTCGCTCCTGCCGCTGACGAGGAATCGCTCGTCAATTGAAGGCAGGATAATGACGTCGTAATCCAGGTTGTTGGAGCGGAAGTCTTGATCCATTAGGGAGGTGTATCGAATTTGATGGCTGTCAAGCACGAGGCGCGTCCAGCCTTCATCCATCGAGTTGGCCCAACCCTTGTAAAGCCCTACCTTAGGATTCGATTTAAGTGGATTAGAAAGGTTTTCAAACGGTTTTTTGTTCGCGTTGAGATTTAAAACTTTCCGGGCCTGGTTATGATCAACCACTCGCCTCAGGTATTTTGATCGGCCCTTCGAATTGACTGATAACCGTTCAAAATCCTTGATTTCCCATGCCGCCGCATAATCGATTCCCATCTGCAGCGGCAGTGTCCAACCGGCTACGTCATACGGTGATTCAGCTTCGCCCGTTTCATTTATTCGTTCCGGATAAACCTGGTTTTCAAATAGGCTCAAGACATTCGGCCTTTGCGGCTGATTCACAAAAACCAAAAAACTTCCGGCCGGTATCTCGCCAAATTTTGACGGGTCGGATTCATCGAGCGCCGCCTCTATTTCACGGGTCAATTCGAATATTTCCATTCCCTGCCACATTAAAATCTCAAGCATACGGGCGACGCGCTCTTCATTTGGCTGACCGGCATAGACAATAAATGCCTTGGGTTCACCCGGCTCGGGCCGCAAATTGGCAAGAGCAAGGTTTCTAGTCATTTGTAAATATCGGGTTCGAAACTTGGCAGCCATTTCAAGCACCGAGCGGGAAGCAATCATTTCGATCCGCGCGATATCGGACGGTTTCCATTCTCCGCCTTGCCACGGCAATGGATTGTTGGTCAGTCGTTCAAGCGGTGACTTCAATCCCCGCGAAGGATTTTGCCGTTCGAGTCGGTCCCTTTTTACGATAATCGGAGACATCAAATCCGCACTCGCTGCCTCAGAAAGGATACCGATCGCATTATGATAATAGGGTGCCGACCGAAATCCGCCGTGCCACCACGTATCATAGGTCGCATTTGTAACAATTCCCGCTTGTCCGGTCATTTGCAGATCGGCTGCCATTTTATATCCGAGGAGTCCCAGCTCGCGCAATATTGACGGCGAAATTCTCGGGTTTGGAGGATCGAAAAACGGCGGAATCGTAAATCTGGCTCCTGACTGCCCCTGTTGGTGGACATCAAAGACGATTTGTGGAAACCAATCCTGCCAAAAGAGTTTTGTGATATTACGGGTCTCCTGCAAATTGAGCATAAACCAATCCCGGTTATTATCGTGTCCGGCGTAATGATTATATAGTTCCGGTGGAGACGAGCCTTCGTATTCGGTTCCAAGTGCCTTACGGTACCAGTCAGCCACGATATCGATCCCGTCTGGATTCGCCGAAGGGATTAGAATAAGAACCGTGTTATCGAGAATTTCTCTTGTCAGGGCATCAGCGGATGTTGCGAGTTCATAGGCAAGAAGCATCGACATCTGTGAAGCGACGATCTCGGTGGAATGGATCGAACACGAAATCGCCACAATTGTTTTGCCGATTTCTAATGGATCAACACCTTCAGAAACCGGATTTTTCCCGGGATTCGCGATCGCCGAACTGATACGTCTGATCTGCTCCAGATTTTTGATGTTGGCAGAGGAAGATATAAACGCCGCAATTTGCGGTTTTCCGAGGGTGGATTTACCGATCTGCCTGACACTTACGCGGTCGCTCGCCGCATCCAGTTTGGCAAAATAATCGGTAATTTGTTTCCAATCGGCAATAGTCTTATCATCGGTTGGATTAAAACCTAGCACGGATCTCGGGGTCGGAATCTGCTGCGCGTTTGAAACCTTCGCCGTACCGGAGTAAAAAAACAGAAGCAACAGAGCACAAAATACGGGGATCAAAGGTATTTGAACCGTTACTAATTGACGAGTTAAGACCAATGACGAAAGCACTTTATGGATAATCATTCGCAAAATTTGTCCCTTGCTTTGGAGAATAATCAAAAAGTTGAATTTCCAGCTAAAGAGTCTAACAAATCTCGCGTCCGGGGAAAACTTCGTTACTGGTGGAGCTGGCTTGTCGTTGGTTCGATTATTTTGTTTATCGCTACTCCGATAATGATATTTTATAGATTTCGGGAAAACCGCGACGGGTTTTTTGGTTGGTGCGACTGGGGTTCGAGAATTTGGCTAAAAGCATGCGGCGTAAAAGTTCACGTTGCCGGACGGGAAAACCTCGAGGATGGAAGACAATACGTATTCGTCGCAAATCACCGATCTTATCTCGATACGGCAACGTTGTATGCGTTCGTCGGCAGGAGGGTCGGACTGGTGGCGAAACGAGAACTCCTGAAGGTCCCGATTTTCGGTTATGGCATGGCAATCGCAAATGTTATCGCGATCGACCGCTCGAATCGCGAAAGGGCTAAAAGATCTATGGAGCGGGCCCGTCAAATAATGAATGACGGTTATTCATTTGGCGTGTTTGCAGAAGGTACACGGGCGATGCCGGGAGAACTCTTGCCGTTTAAGAAAGGTGCGATTCATCTCGCCCTGCAAACCAACGCGCCAATTATTCCGGTGGTATTTACGAATACAGATCAGTTGATGGGAAAACGGACCGGTGTTGCTTATCCCGGAACGATCGAAATGCAGCTCCTGCCTCCGGTTGAGACGGCGGGAAAAACAGCCGAACAAGACTTAATGAAATTGTTGAACGAGGTTCGGCGCAATATCGGAGAGGTGCTTGCGGCCAAAAGAAAAATGCCGGCTGAAGAGGAAACAGCCGGCAAACAGAATTTGAATGACAACAAAGATTAAGACGGGGGACGAGTCTTATCATCTTTTAACTTAGGGGGCGCTTTTTCATCCTCATCCACTACCGTCACATCGTCATCCAGGATGATAACTTCAGTTCGTCCCTGTTTATAATTTTTATATCTGACCCTCATCCTCAGTTTCACCACCTGGCCGCTTTTAAAAACAAGATCATCGTCAGACGATGTGTAGGCGGGAAACCAGTATTTACCGTCAATGTTTTCACGCCAGGTTTCGACGACCGGAAAACGCTGATCACCTTCCGGGACCCCCTTTCCCTTTGACTTGACGATCATCATATCCTCGTCGTCAACCCAGATCCTGCCGGTGAACAGCCGTTTCTTGCTCTTTTTTGGATTCGGGATCACTTTCGGGGTGACGTCAAACACAAACAAATTGAGTTCGTCTATTCTCTGCTTGCCGATAAAATTAAAATTATAAAGTGCTACATCTGCAGGGTTGATCGCAAACGGATTTACACCGCCCAAATCTTCTAGATCTTCAGCCGTAACCGTTATTTCGCGGAGCGTCGAAACGGGGTGATACTCGATTTTCTCAAACCGTTCCCCTGATTCGGTAAACGTCATCGCTGAGTCACGGCGATAGGTGCCCGTGATCAACCCGCCCAAACCGATAGTTTGAATCGTCGCGCTCCGGTCAAAAACGTAATTGCCCAAAGCAACTCGAAATTCGTCTTCTTTTTTTGTAAGTTCTTTGATGACCGTATCAATTTGGGATCTTGAAACGCTGACCGGCTGGATCGGGGAAACCTGAGCGAACGCACCGGCACTTGAAAATAACAAAAAAAGAATCGCAACGACTAATTTATGTAATGTTTTCATCATTATTACCATTTTGGCGAGGATCTTATTTGTAGATGCGGCGGGGTCGAGCAAAGTTGACTTTATTTTAGACGAAACACCAAATGCAGTGCAAATCCGGGAGATCTCCGAATGGGGAAACGGAGGATTTGGCGGTACGCGAAGTAAGAAAAACCGGTCTGCGATGACGCCGGGTCGGGCCGGGCGTCAAATAAAGACTAAACAAAAGACTCCGACAAAATCGCCCGCTATTCGACGAAATCGACATTTACCTTGTGCGGAATAATTCCCTTTTCAAAACCCTTTTGAAGCAGCTGATTAACCCCTTCACGACCGCGGTCGCCGTAGTCGAGAGTCAATTTGTTTACCCACATCGCAACAAACCGGTCAGCTAATTCAGCGGGCATATCACGCGCAAACTGCATCGCGTAGGCAAGCGCATCTTCCCGGTTATCAAGCGAATACTGGATACTCTTGTGAAGATGTTCGGAAACCCGCTTCATCAAATCCTTTCCTAAATCACGTCGAATGACGTTTCCTCCCATAGGAAGCGGAAGCTCCGTTTCTTCGAACCACCATTCGCCTAAGTCGAGGATCTTGGCCAAACCCAATTCTTTATAAAATAATTGCCCTTCGTGGATTAAGAGCCCGGCGTCGACGCTGCCTTCTTTTACAGCATCCATGATCTCGTCAAAAGGATAGACTTCGTACTCAAAATCCTGATTGTAGATTCTGAGCGCCAGAAACGCGCTGGTAAGTTCACCGGGGACTGCGATTTTCATCCCGGGAATTTCATTCGTTTCACGGGGTTCCTTTGCGACCAGGATCGGCCCGTAATTGTCCCCGATGCTGGCTCCGTGAGGTAACAGCACATATTTGTCGGAAACGTATGCGTAGGCATGAAAACTGATTGCGGTAACATCAAAAATACCGTTCTTTGCATCTTCGTTAAGCGATTGAATGTCTTTAAGCGTGTGTTCAAACTTCAAGCCGTCGGTTTCCAGCTTGTTGGTCGCAAGGCCGTAAAACATAAACGCATCATCAGAATCAGGCGAATGTGCAACGGTTATTGTCTTTAGTTCCGTTTTAGGTTCCATAGAAAATTAGATCTTTCCGTAATAAACTTTTGTATGATAGAAAACCCGTATTCTACCTTTTTCTTGGTGAGCGGCAAAGAGCCGCCGCACGTTTTTGATCATTTCGCCGTAATTCGGATTTTTAACCGACGGCATATAAGAGGCGGACAGCGTTCTGCCTATAAAACCCTCTAAATCAAGCGTTTGAGCATTATCAAAAGTCCGTTTGACGAAAGAACTCCCGAACAGCGCTTCAATTGAGTTTTTATCAACCCGGTCGTGTCTGATTTGTTTATAATCGGTTCCGAACTCCGTCAAAAGCTGCTCATACTCGAGCAGGAACCGATTTGCGTCAAGCAGCCGTTCATTCCAGACAAGAACGAGATAACCGCCGGGCCCAATGATTCGACGAAACTCGGTCGCCGTCTTTGCGTTATCGAACCAATGAAACGATTGGAAGGCAGTTATCATCTCAACACTCTGATCTTCCAATCCGGTTTTTTCGGCGGTTCCGTCGATAGTCCGGAATTCAGGGTAGTCGACCAGGTATCTCTCCGCTTCAACACGCATTTCGGCGTTTGGTTCGATCCCGTATACGCCGCATCCCAATTCCAGAAACAGTCTTGAGGATATCCCCGTTCCGGAACCGATATCGGCGATGGCATGGCTCGGTTTTAGCCCGAGTTCAGAAGTGAAAAGCCCGACTAATTGACGGGGATAAGCGGGGCGATACTGCGAATAGCAATCCACCCGGCCGGAAAACCTTAGGGCGGAATCGATGTCGGTCACTTAACTTCCTCACCGGTCCACTGAGTTTGGCGCGAATGCGGAATATCAAACTGATCCAATATCCGATAACAGAAATGATCGACCAACTCTTCAATCGAATTCGGCCGGTGGTAAAAGGCCGGAGCCGCAGGGACAATCTTTACGCCGATTCGCGAAAGTTTGAGCATGTTTTCCAAATGTATGGCATTAAACGGCGCTTCGCGCGGCACAAGTATTAATTTCCGGCTCTCTTTGAGCGTAACGTCTGCGGCACGGTGAATCAGGTTGGTTCCGGCGCCGCTCGCAATTGCCCCGAGCGTTCCCATAGAACACGGCACGATGATCATTCCGTCTTGTTTGCTTGAACCCGATGAAGGCTTGGCGGCGAAATTATCGTTCTGCCAGACTCGTATTATTTTTGATTTGGATTCGAGGCCGATCCAATTATTTATTTTCTCGAGGTTCGGTTTCCGGAGGTTGGCACCCAGTTCGACCTGAGCAACTGTCGGGACAACGTCAGACAGGATCAAATTGATAGTCGCCACCGCTCCGCTCCGGGCGAGATGAAAAAGCGTCCGTTGAGCGTAAATCGTTCCGGAAGCGCCCGTGATTGCAACCGTTATTTCCATAATCAATTAATCGTGGTTTTACATTAGCACCTTTTAGAAAAAGAAAGCCAGTGGGAACCGGGCTTACTTCGGTAAGCAGATCATACGCCCGAAGGCTATTCGTGACCCGGATGCGGTGGAATTTGCAGTCCATTGGGCTTTTCTATATATGAGGTGCGAATTTTGCCGAATGCGGCGATGTTTGTATCTTTGGCCCGAAAATTGCTTCGTCTTGTTCGGGTGAATCGATCACCGGTTGGAGAACACGTCGGAGTTATCGCAATGAACAGTAAGAATAATTCGGGAAATGAAGTTCTGCTGAGTTTGTTTAATAAATCGGCTGTTGTGTGGTTAATATCACAACTCTCCCGAAGTTATAATTATTTGCGCTTATTCATCTGATTCGCTCGATCAGGCGAGTTGGTTTAAAAACGGCGATTTAGGTCGCCGTTTTTTATTTTTAGGTGCTCTTACGGTTTTGCCCCGAATGAATGCAAAAGCTACAATAACTCTATGAAAACAGGCCGTATTCGCGAAATTTTGCAGGCACACGCAAACGGGGAAATTTCGACCGATAAGGCCGCAAAAGACCTCGAAAATCTCTCTTATGAAGATATCGGTTACGCGCGCATCGACCATTCCAGAAACGAACGACAGGGATTCCCGGAGGTCGTTTTCGGGGAAGGCAAAACTAAACAGCAGATTGCCGGGATATTTGAAAAACTGATCGAACGGTCGCCAAACGTTCTTATAACCCGCACGACGTCCGATGTTTACGGAGAAATTCGAAATAGTTTTACTGACGCCGAATGGCACGAACAGGCGGGTCTGATACGGGTCTTACGGGACCAGACCGAACGCGGCGTAGGCGAAATATCGGTTGTTACCGCAGGAACAAGCGATATCCCGGTTGCCGAGGAAGCAGCGCTGACCGCCGAAACAATGGGTAACCGCGTAAAACGAATTTGGGATGCGGGGGTGGCGGGAATCCACCGGATATTGTCCGAAAGAGAGGTGTTGCAGGCTTCCAGAGTCGTAATAGTCGTCGCCGGCATGGAAGGGGCTCTGCCCTCGGTTGTCGGCGGTCTCGTGAGAGTTCCGGTAGTTGCCGTCCCCACGAGTATCGGTTACGGCGCGTCGTTTGGAGGAATCGCAGCGTTATTGGGAATGTTAAATTCTTGCGCGTCAAATGTTACTGTAGTGAATATTGATAACGGTTTTGGAGCCGGTTTTGTCGCCAGCTTAATTAACAGGAAGTGGGAAGAGTAAATATGAGAACTGGGAAAAGGGAACTTGTCGGTTTCGTTGTTCTGACGATCCTTGTAATTGTTTCACCGGTGTTTGCGCAGGGAAAACCCGATCTCGGTGAGATATATAAGGAAGCTAAGGAGCGCAAAGGAAAACGCCCGATAATCATCATCCCCGGAATTCTCGGTTCGGAGTTAAAAAACAAAGACACCGGCGAAAAGGTTTGGTTTAGTTTTTCCCGATCCAATGATGAGGATCTGGATCTTCCGATCGCCCTTAATCTGAGACTCAGCAAGGATAATCTCGTTCCGGGTGACATTTTACGTGAGGTCGACTTACGAATATTGCCAAATGTCAAAATTTACCAGGGGTTGATTGAAACGCTTACGAAATACGGGGGATATGAAGAGGCTTCGTGGGATCAGCCGCCGGTGAGCCTCGAGGACAAATTTTTTGTTTTTCCTTACGATTGGAGACGCGACAACGTTGAGACGGCCCAGTATCTGCTCGAAAAAATCACCGATCTGCGGACAAAGACTAAAAACCCGGATGTAAAATTCAATGTTCTCGCCCATTCGATGGGCGGTTTGATCGCACGTTATGCGGCGATGTACGGAATGGCGGACCTAAACGACGGGCCCCCAAAGCCAACCTGGGAGGGCGAAAAATACTTTGCCAAGATTTTCTTTTTCGGCACTCCGAATGAAGGGTCGGCAGAGGCTCTTCACGCGCTGATGAAAGGGAAATCGGCGCTCGGAGGTTCGGTAAAAATACCGTTCGTGAGGTTTCTGACACCGGTCGTTATTGCAACGATGCCGTCCGTTTTCCAGCTGCTTCCTCATAGCCAGTCGGCCCGGTTTTATGATGAGGATCTGAATCCCATAAAAATCGATCTGTACGATATCGCAAATTGGCGGAAGTACGGTTGGGCTATCTATAGTGATGATAACAGTTTAGATAGATTTACGGAAGCCGAAACGGGAAGACTCGAGCAATACCTGGAACTCGTCTTAACACGGGCGAAGAGGTTTCATGAGGCGCTAAATGCCTATACGGCAAAACGGGTTTCGGTCGGAATGTTTTTAATCGGAAGTGATTGCTCGGCAACGTTAGACGCGATGGTGATTTATAAAGACGCAAAAACCGATCGATGGGAAACACTTACCAAAGCCAGCTCGTTTCGCAATTCAAAAGGCGTGAAAATCACATCCGACCAGCTAAAAAGCATTTTGTATTCTCCCGGAGACGGAAACGTGACCAGGCGCTCGCTGATGGCCGGGACGATTGGCGCCAACCGCAAAAACAGTATTCTTTTCGATTCCGCGCTTCCTCTCACATCCGCCCTTTTTATTTGTGAGGATCACGAAAAAATTACGAACAACCCAACGATTCAGAATAATGTCCTGACCGCGCTTGTCAGTGAAGCGTCGCAATAACGCGTCCTGCCAGTTCGCTTTACGCCGGAATCCGAGTTATGTCACCTGAGGCTTTTACATAAATC
>JBFGKW010000025.1:0-34864 GCA_041576495.1 Aridibacter sp.
AAAATTGCCGAACTTTTTTTGCCAATTCGTTAATCCAACTCAACTCAGAAAATGAACGATAGTCTAGAAAATAACGTGTAAGTATTGCATTGAATGTCTTTACGGTCATTCTGCTGTACCCCTGGTGACAAAATATTTTCCTGAACGCCTTTTCGGAAAATCGCACCCTTTTAAAAAACTCCGAAGAGTTCTCCAAATACTTCTTGCGGTCCGTTTATTGACAAGCAGACCGATAACTTCGGTAGCGATATTAACCGAAGACGCATCACTTACGCTTTCTTCGTTGGGGTATAAATTATAATCGACAATGGGGGTATCGATTCCTTTACAAGGCTTCAAACTTTGTGAGCAATCGAATCTTGTCAACTTCAGTAAATCGACTATTTTTTTAGGGTTGTTACTTTATAACATAGATTTGCGATGATGTCAGACGTCGTGTGCGTTTGCCGGATTAACATTAGTCGAGATTGATCGCGGATCGGTGAAACCGCTGAATAATGTTTGGATCGGGAATTAAAGTCGTTCCGGCTTTATCTTTTCCGTCATATTGGACGCGTGACAAGACATACCTCATACTTTCGAGCCGCGCCGTTTTCTTGTTATTTGCCCGGACTATAAGCCACGGACTGAACGTGGTATGCGTCCGGCTAAACATTAGCTCTTTGTAATGAGTGTATTCGTCCCAGAGTTCCTGGGCTCGGGCGTCAATCGGACTCAGTTTCCATTGCTTCAAAGGGTTTCCTTTGCGTGAATTGAATCGCTTAAGCTGTTCCTCCCTGGAAATCGAAAACCAGAATTTGATGACGGTTATCCCGTCTTCATAAAGCATGTGTTCAAACTCGGGAACCTGGCGAAGAAACCGTTTGTATTGCTTTTTCGTGCAAAATTTATTGACTGGTTCGACAGCGGCACGGTTATACCAACTCCTGTCAAAGAAAACGATCTCGCCTTTATTCGGTAACTGTTTTACATAACGTTGGAAATACCATTGGCCCATTTCCTCATCGGTTGGTTTTGGCAGCGCAACCACCCGCATTGCCCTCGGGCTGAGATGTTCCGTAAACCGGCGAATCGCCCCGCCCTTTCCGGCTGCGTCGCGGCCCTCGAAGACAATTGCCACGCGCTGTTCGGTGTCTTCAACCCACCGCTGTAATTTGACCATTTCGATTTGAAGTTTTTCCAGATCCGCTTCATATCTCAGGATTCGTGCGATTTTCGTGGTGTTGATATTCTTCTTTTGAAGCTTCTTTAAAAATTTCCGCTGGGAACTTAAATTCAGTAGATCTTCGAGTTTTAAGATTCCAGATTCTGCAAAACCGTTTTCAGAGTGTTCGACGACGTTGCCGCCAACTTCGTTTAATTCGTTCGAATTCTTAGTGTCCATAATATTTTCCCGTACTTAATAAACTGTCAATCCTCAGATCTTTTCGATTAGATCTGATCACAAACTTTTATTGTATCATATGAAAGCAGTTCCGTTAATATTAGAGATGCGTAATAATAATCATTCCTAATTCTTAGCCCGGGGTGAAACTCGGGTTTCGTAATCGATTACGGCTTTCTTACAGGGTTGCAATCCGTAGTGAAACTCTTAGAAATTGTTTACGGGATTTGAATGCGGGCTAATCAATACGATAGGCCTTCGATTTCCATAATAGTACAACCGTTCCGTTCAGCCGGTCGCCAATTGACCGGAGCCCGGAATCGAGGAACCGGTAATCGGACGATTTGCGATTTACATTGGTAGTTTTTTGTCCACGATACTGAGAGTCATACCAGACACGGTTTTTACGCGTAAAAGTCTTACCCCCGAGTTTGCGAACGACCGATGCTTCATCTTCATCTTTTGAGGCAGCGCCGACACTATCGACCTCACCTTCCCGACTTTCCTTTTGAGCGTCCGCATTCTTAGCCCTTAGTGTCCCTGACCGGTTGCCGGCTGGCGGTGCCGGACGCGAGGCGGCTGTGGCCGGGGCAGTTTTTGAAACCGGCGCTGACCGGGCGACTTCTGATTTCTGCTCGGTTTCCGCCACGATCTGCCTGTCTGAAAGATCATCCTGGCGTTCTTGTCCGACCGGTTCGCTCGAGCGTTTTTTCAGATCCGCCGGATCAGATTGTATTTCTGCAGGCGTGTTCCCCTTGTTGTCACGCCAGTAGCCATCCGTTGAATCCTTACCGGTTCTGCCGACGATGTAATCGCCGGAATTTGGCCCACGTGGCTGATTATAATCAGTATTCTTTTCTTTCAGATTCAAATTAGCCGGAGCGGAACTAGTCCCGTCTTGTGCTATATCCGCATCCTGGGGTGGTTCGTCTGAATTACGATCGTCAACTAATTTCAGAGAATCCGTTTCGGAGCGCGATGTATCGAGGTTTGCTGAAGTTTCGTTTTCAGAGACCTGCGCGATATCCGAATTTGGCGGCGAAAGGGCATTTTGTACTACCAGGAATCCCAGCATTCCGGCGAAAACGAGAGCAAGCGCACCCATTCCGTAGGCGAGGTTTTGTTTTACAAAAAGCTTCTTATACCATGGAATCAAACCGGCGGTTACGATCTCGCGCCCGCCCTGTTCAGCCGCGGTTACGGCGGATTCACGAGCCGCGGTCCGGTTCAATGCCATCGTGTTGGTAAGAATTATTCGACATCGGTCACAATCCGCCAAATGTCTGACGTACCGGGGCTTAGCCTTTTCCGGCACTGCATTTTCAGCAAACATGGAAAGTTCATCCGCATCAAGATGCGGTCCCAAACCGGTCATTACAGCCGCGTCACCGGGTTGGCTCGTCTTTCTCAAGATCGCATCAATTTCTTTGTCGAATTCAAATTCCATTCTGTTACCTGGCCATTCAGGGCGTCAAAAGTAAATCGTAACACCTGACATCGCCGTTGTTCATCCGTTTTCCATCCTCAATCGTTTTTCCGCCCGTTCTTGCAGGCCGAATTCCTCCAGTTCTGACTGTTTGCCAATTTAAAACTCGCCGAATTAGTCGAAATTCGAGAAAACTTATTCGCAACTAAAGAACGCCAGATCCCGTAATTTCTTGCAGTATACTTATAAATGTCAGCAGCATGAAAAGCTTTTCGAGTCCGATCCCCAGTTTCTCGGCGCTGTCCGTCAAATATTTCTTCACTTCGTCCTCATTCCAGCCATGTTTGGATTTCAACGATTGCTCAACACTTTTTCTTATCTCCCTTTGGATCCGAACCAGTTTTCGGCTTGCCGTAGCTTCATGAAAATCAAACATGTCAGCGATATCCTTGAGTTTCAGATCATCAAAATAATAGAGCTTTATGATCAACCGGTCTTCATCCGCCAAAGCGGCAATTGAAGATTGAAGTGCGTCAACGATATCTGTTTGCGATTCCCGTTCGGTAAAAAGTTCTTCCGGGGTTTCCGCCGCACCGACAACAATCCGGTTGTCTGATTTTTCCGCTGAATCACGGGCGAGATTTTCAAACTCGCGTTCGTCCCCGGTTTGAACCAACCTTTTCATTTTCCGGAATTGATCAATCGCAAGCTGGTTGGTAACCGCACGCAGCCATCCGGCAAGACTTCCCTTTCCGGAATAATATGAGAGCTTTCCCTTTGTTTTTCCCTCCGCGTCCGATTTTAAGCCGTGCAGCTCGGCCCAGATCGAACTCGCCAGATCCTCGGCGTCTTCCCTGTTTTTTGCAAACTTATATGCCGCGGATTTAACGCTCGCATCGAAGTTGATAACGATATCGCCCCACGCAGTTTCATCGCCTCTTTCGCAGGCGATTATAAGGCAAAGATCATCCGCCCGGAGCGAGTCGATAAAATCCTCAATCTCGGCGTGTCCCGCTTGCGGATCATCGCGAAAAACATATTTCTCAAGTGCCGAGACGATCCGCGGCTTCAAGTCATCCGCATTGAGCCCGCGCGAATCTTCAGCCCGCGAGAGCAGTCTCGAGATACACCCATTTACTGTCGAATTGTGTTTATTGGCGAGCGCTGCCATCTGTGATTTGCCAGAATCTTAACACTTATTCGGCATTAAAGTAAGATTCGCACAGGGACCGGAATCTTGCCGATTAGGATCCGGGAATTGTGTGGAGCGGCATGCAAATCTCTGAGCTTAAGTTCGGCGATAAAATTCGGGTTGCCCTAACTGCCTGATCTGATGCCGCACGCGCTCCGGTCCCATCGTGACATTCCATTCCAGAGTTTGATTTCATTTCGTTTGAAAACCGATCTATTTATTCTGATTAAAAACGGTTTTAGCAGCCATCTTGGCCAATTTTCAGGTACGGTTCCAGTCGATTCCGTCGTTTTCGCCGCCCCTGCCAAGGAGTTTATTGACAAACATCTTGCGCAAATCCTTTCCTTCACGGCGAAGCATAAACTCTTTTGCATAGGGCTTTGCGGTGAGGAAGAAATTGAACTCCGGATCAGTGATGATCCCGATTCCCTCGAGTGTCATCAAGGCGCGCATGATGTAGGTAAAATTAGCTGGAAGCCGAAACGGATAGTCATACATCACATCGGCGAGATCATAGGTTAATTCCTTAAAATTCACATCCTTAAGTTTTAGATCGAGGTGAAACTGAAACATCCGGCGGACGACCGGGCGGACCATTTCCGGGTCCGCACCCGGTTTCAAAAAGTCAAGATCAATCAGATCCTGCGCGATGCCGTCCGGATCCTTGGCAACCACATGGAAAAAAGCGTCGATCATCTGGGCCTGCAGTTTTGGTGTAATTCGTCCGACCATCCCGAAATCAAAAAACGCCAAACGTCCGTCGGGCATGACGAGCAAGTTTCCCGGATGCGGATCGGCGTGGAAAAACCCGTCCTCAAGCAGCTGCTTTAGATAGGTTTTGATCAACAGCCGGTTGACCTTTTCAGGCGAAATCCGGAGCGAGCTGAGTTTGTCCAGATCGGTTACTTTTGTTCCGTGAATAAAATCCATTGTGAGGACTTTTGAAGTAGTAGCCGGCCAGTAAATCTTCGGTACATGGATGTTGGTCCACGTGCTGAAGCTTTCCTTAAATCGTTCGGCATTCCTTGCTTCTGAGGCGTAATCCATTTCTTCGTGGATCGTTTTGTCAAATTCGCTGAGCATTCCGGCCCAATCGGCATTCTCGTTCAGACTCTCAAAGCGCTCGGCAAATTTCGCAACCTTTTTCAGTATTTCAATATCACCTTTGATGATGCTTTCCAGATTCGGCCGTTGGACCTTGACCGCTACTTCTTCGCCTGATTTCAGTTTTGCCCGGTAGACCTGTCCTAAACTCGCAGCCGCGACGGGCTGCATTTCAAATTGATCGTAGACGTCATTAATTTTAAGGCCGAGTTCTTTCTCGATCCGCGCAAAGGCAACCTCATTAGGAAAGGGTGGTACATCATCCACCAAGGTCCCGAGTTCTTTTACAAAAGGCAGGGGCAATAAATCGGCACGCGTCCCCATAGACTGCCCCAACTTTATAAAAGTCGGTCCGAGTATGATGATGCGGTCCTTCAGCCAGACGGCTTGTTTCTCCTGATTGTGCTCCTTGTTCAATTCGCTTCCGATCAAAAAGCGGCTGAGGAGGCGCATCGCAATGTGGAAAAACCAAAGCCTCAAACCATAAAACCCCTCACCGAGCACGGCCAGACGAGAAAGTTTCCGGGCGCTTTCGAGACGGTGCTCTTTGACCCTCAAGTGTTGTTTTCGGTGAATTTCGTATTGATCGAGATATAAATAAAGCGAAAGCATCCCTATCAGTCGCCCGACCTTGGCCAACCTAAACCAGCCCCGCCAACCCGAGTACGTCTTGTTTACAAACGCTTCGCTTTTAAGCAGATCTTTTTCTTCAGCGATCAACTGCTGATTCGAAACCATTTGCGCGATAGGCAGGTTTTTTGTCGAAACCAATGCGTGATTTCCGTTTTTCTGGTCCGCACCGGCGACGACCGCTTCCATAACCCGGTTATCGGCAACACGTTTATCCTCAGTCAGCTTTTGTTTTTTGCTTTCGATCATATTATTTGGGCAAATCGCCCCGAATCGTTAATCCTATCATTAGGAAGCTGAAAACAGTGAATACTTTGCAGAATTTTTCAGAATCAAGGAGGGCGAGCGAACGACGGTTTTTTTATCGCTTGGGGGGGTTGATTTGGCGCCGGAAATCGCCAAGAGACACAAATCAAGGTGAAGTGGTGACTACGCCCGTTCTAAGCGAGAAGCTCCAATGAAATGAAAATCGTCAGAGTTTAAGGCTACTATACTATCTGAAGGGTGTTTTTGACACCGATCCGGTCAAAATATCTCCGCGCAATTCTCGTATCTCTTTGAATCTGACTGATAAGTTCATCAATTCCGGCGAATTTTTTTTCGTCACGAACCCGATAAAGGAAGCGCACGCGCAGAACATCGCCATAGAGATCGCCATCGAAATCGAATATATAGGTTTCAATCGACGGTTCCGTTTCTTTATCAAATGTCGGTCGAACGCCGACGTTTGTAATACCTTTTCGCCAAACTCCATTGATCAGAATTGCCGTTACATAAACCCCGAATTTTGGAATAACCCGGTTGTGGGGTTTGAGGTTAGCGGTCGGAAAACCAAGTGTATGACCCCTCCGGTCCCCCCGAATTATCACACCCTCAACTCCATACGGGCGACCCAGCATGCGGCGGACTATATTTACCTTACCGTCTCGTAAAAGCAGACGTATTCTAGACGAAGATATCCTCCGTCCGTGAAGTCGTACCTCATCGACCTCATCGGCTCGAAAACCCAGTTTTTCTCCCATTTCCTTCAGGAGTTCGATATTTCCGCCACGGTTTTTACCAAACGCAAACCCGTGACCGAGATAGACTTCTTTCGCCTGAAGACGGTCACGGATTATTTCCTTCAAAAATATCTTTGCGTCCTGCGCGGCAAACTCCCTCGTAAAGTTGATCACGATTGCTTGTTTGATTCCCAAGACCTCGAAATTGGCGAGACGCTGGTCGAGCGTTTGAAGCAGCGGCGGTGCGTTTTCCGGATGTAAAACCGCCCGGGGATGCGGATCAAAAGTTATGGCCGTTGGGACGACATCAATCGCGGATCCGCGTTCCGCTACCGTTTTCATTATTTTTTGATGTCCGAGGTGAAGGCCGTCGAATACGCCGAGCGTCAATACCGTCGGACGCATTATATTCGCATTCTCGGTTCCGTGAAAGATTTTCATAAATATGTTGTTGCCATCTGGAACACGGTAGACACGTAATAGTTTCGATTTTGATTGCGGACGCGTTGATCGCTTCAAATATCCGGTTCTGACTTGACGTTAATCGAAAAAAGCCTTGGTTGTTCCCGCTTTCTCACGATAGTGGGCGATTGTCTTGATGAGAATCTCGTAACGGGAAAAAACATTCCTAATCCTATTTGATAATCCGGCTCTTGCGATTTGAAAAGTGACAAACCTATCCGCAAAGCACTGCGCCCCCGTTGATATTAATGATCTCTCCGGTAATATGCTGGGACCAAGGGGAAAGTAGAAAACATATCGAAAGCGCGACGTCATCCGCCAACGCCACCCGGTTTAGCGGGATCGATTCCAAAACGGAACGCTTGTATGCTTCGTCCTCAAAGACCGGGCGGACCATTGCAGTTTCTATCCAGCCCGGCGCTACCGCGTTTGCACGAATGTTCGGGGCGAGTTCCGCTGCCAGTCCTTTCGTAAAAGCGATCTGTCCGCCTTTTGAAGCGGCGTAGTTGGTGTAATTCGCTTCTCCCCGTTGACCGGCGGTTGAGGAAACTAGCACGATTGCGCCCGAGCCTTGTTTTTTCATTGCAGGAACGCAAACCTTTGACATCGCCCACGCAGATTTTAGATTTGTATCAATGACCTTGTCCCATGTCTCTTCCGACATCTCTTCAATGGGTGCGCCCTCCCAGACGCCGGCGTTGAGCACAAGCAAATCGATGGTTTTAAAAGCCTTGAGCGCCTTTCTTGCGACGTTGCCGGCATCCCTTGATTGCGAGGCGTCGCCCTGTACTGCGATCGCGCTGAATCCTTTCCGTTTACAGACTTCAACGACCTCATCAGCTTTCTCTTTGTTTGAAAGATAATTGATAACGACGTTTGCGCCGCCTTCGGCCAGCCTGATCGCGGTCGCTCTGCCGACGCCGCGGGACGCACCAGTTATGACGGCGGTTTTCCCTTCAAATAAATTTTCAGGCAGTTTGATCTTAGCCGGACCGTCTCTCATTTTGATTCTTATTTTCGTCTGAATTTAAACTTTTCTTGTGCGAAGCCGCCATCTCGGCAATCGTCGTTATTAATTCTTCATATTCGAAAGGCTTGGCGATGTGAAAATCGAATCCTGATCCGATTGCCTTCTTTCGTTCGGCATTACCGGCATGTGCGGTCAGGGCAATGGCGCCAATATTGAAATATTTCGTCATTGAGTCGGCCCGGATTTTCGCCATCATTGAATAACCGCTTTCATTCGGCATTTCAACATCGCTGATCAGAATGTCAAAAGGTGAACTCTGCATTATCTGAAGCGCTTCTGAAACGGAATTCGCAACCGAGACCCGGGCACCGTATCCCTTTAACAAGATATCGAGCATTTCCGCGCCGTCACGATTATCTTCAACTACGAGAATCTGCAGGTTTTCCATCACTTGCCGAAAATCCCGCGCCGGTTTTTCGTCAGTGTTATCGACCAACGGCAAGGTCATTGAAGTGGCTGAAGGTTTTGCGATTACCGGTGTCTTACCAATGGGAACGCGGATCGTAAACCGTGATCCCTTATCCGGCCCTTCACTGTGTGCGTCTACCGTGCCGCCATGGAGCTCGACGATATGCCTCGTCACCGCAAGTCCGAGGCCCATTCCGCCATAACTTCTTGATTTACTGCCGTCAGCCTGGCGAAAGCGGTCAAATACAAACGGCAGAAAATCAGCCTCAATGCCGATTCCGGTATCTTTTACTGCTACTTCAATTGCAGCCCCGTTTCGAAATACCTTGATTTCGATCTTGCCTTTGGAAGGCGTAAACTTGACAGCGTTTGAAAGTAAATTCCAAATCGATTGCTTTAGCCGATGTGGATCTCCGCGAATCAGATCAATTTTGGAATCGGCGGTAAAGTCAATGGAGATACCCTTGCGGTCTGCTGTCGGACGGACCATATCAATCGCATCCTCAACCAAATCGGTTATCTGTACCGAGACCGCCTCGAGCCGGAGTTTGCCGGTAATTATCCGCGAAACTTCTAAAAGGTCATTAATCAATTTCGCCTGAGTTCTGGCGTTTCGCTCGATTGTTTCAATCGCTTTCGCCGTGTTTGCTTCGTCGAGGTCATTTTTTTGAAGCATCCGCGCCCAGCCGAGTATCGCATTTAAAGGGGTCCGCAGTTCATGAGACATTGTCGCCAAAAACTCGTCTTTCAATTTGCTCGCCTCTTTGGCTTGCCGGTAAAGAATGTTACTTTCCTTTTCCGCCCGCCTGCGTTCAATAATTTCTTTGTTTAACTCATCGATCGTCTTCTGAAGCGCCAGAAACCTTTTATTCGACGTGTCCTTTGGTTTCAATCGAAGCATCACGCTCGAGTGACCGTTTTCACCCGACCGCGAAACTAATGCGCCTTCACAGCGATATTGGAGACGATTTGATTTGCTGTCGCGGAATGTCAAGGCACCTATCAGCGTTTGCGGACTGCGGGAACAATTCTGCAAATAACTCATTACCTTTGCGTTTTCCGTAATCGCAAGCTCTGCCAGATTCTTTCCGACGAGGCTTTTGGGAGCGGTCGAAAATATCCGCGCAAAAACTCCATTGGCACCCATGATTTCACCTTGTGGGTTAACCAAAACGGTCGGCTCGGGCAGGACTTTAGCAAATTCGACAAACGTTTCCGGATTCAAAAACTAACTTCCCCCTTTTACATATTCCCTGCCGGTAGCATTCTCAGATTCTTCACCGGGTTGGAGATGGACCGTTACAACACAGCGATTACTGCCTTCTGCAATCGTTTCGTTCAATTCCACTTTTGCGTAGCCCAGATTCTCGGCCGCGATCGAACCAAACACGTTAGAGGTCATCATACACATTGCAGGCCGACCAACTACCTTTTCTTCAAACGGGCACGCCCGGTTGTGTAGAACGATTTTCTGATCAGTTTCCTCGACGACAAAGAAATCCCCGTGGATTCGGCGTTTCAAATTAACCAATACAGCTGCTACCTGCTCGCGGTTCAGTTTATCCACCTTTAGCGCGTTCTTGTAATCCGCGTTTATCTGAACCCCCATGTTTTGACCGACTACGCTGATAAACCCCGCCGCTTCGTCCAGTCCAACGACATCCTGCAGAGTGCCAGATAATTCCCTGATCAGGGTTCTCATAAAAACATCCCTGTCTAACGGGACATTCAATTTTTCCGTATTGGATTCATCCTTCTTCAAGTCTCCCATAATGATACCTTCCTTCTATTTTCGACGGACGCTATTTTATGCGTTTGATTAGTAATCAACAAGAACATCCCTGCCCCAAAATAAACTGGCCGACGATCAAATCAGCGCACCGATGAAGGCGTCCATCGAAGCAGCCCAATTGTCGAATTCCATTGAAGTATAATGTGTTATTCACTCAGATTCCAAGACGATTATCACGACGAGCTGATCCAATATACAAATCTCACTGGCCGGGGCGACTCTTAAAGATCTAGTCAGATCAGTCGTCCAAAGGCCCGATAACCTCCGCCGGATTAAGCGGCGGACGGAATCGGTTGTAAGTTTTGGTTTCAGGAGTTTTTCCGTGATATTTTTCTATCTATGTCCGAAACAAATCCGTTCGATGATCAACCTGTTGCCTGGAAACCGTCTCGGCAGATCATTAATCGAGCGCAACTAACTAGATTTTCAAAGCAGATCGGGGTTTCCGGATGGGACCAGCTTTATAAAAAATCAATCGAGGATGTGGAAGACTTTACGGCTGAGGTCTTGAATTTTCTCGGAATTCAGTTTGATCCGCCGTATAAAAAACTTCTGGATACATCGGAGGGGATTGAATGGTCGAAATGGTGCGTCGGCGGCGGCCTGAATATCACGGAAATGTGTCTCGACCGCTGGCAAACCGATGAGGCCAAAAGCCGGCCGGCATTAATTTGGGAAGGCGAAGACGGCGAGGTTCGAGAGTTTTCGTATTCCAGTTTGATTAAAGAGGTCGAAGCTTGTGCAGCGGGATTAAGATCCTGCGGCCTTGGCAAAGGTGATGCCGTGGGTATTCACCTTCCGATGATTCCCGAGACGGCCGTCGTACTGTTGGCCGTCAACCGAATCGGCGGTATCGCGGTGCCCGTCTTTTCAGGGTATGGAATTGACGCGATCGCGGTACGACTTGAGGCGGTTGACGCAAAGGCGCTATTCACATGCGACGGGTTCAAACGCCGCGGAAAAACGATCAACGCGATTAATACCGGGGTTGAAGCGGCGGTTCGGGCATCGGTCAGCCTGGTAATCGCCTGCACCAATCTTGCGGGTGAAGTCGAACTCCCGGAAGGTGTTCGGACATACGAAGAATTGATTGCCGGCGGAAAATTAAAATCAGGGGCGAGCGAATCGACCTCGGCCAATGATCCGGCAATAATACTTTATACATCGGGCACGACCGGGCGGCCGAAGGGGATCGCTCACGTTCATTGCGGTTTTCCGATAAAAGCCGCACAGGATATGGCATTCGGAACCGATGCGGGCCGCGGAACCCGGATTTGCTGGATTACCGACATCGGCTGGATGATGGGCCCTTGGCTGATATACGGGGCGTTGATAAATGGAGCGACGATGGTGCTCTATGACGGTTCGCCGGATTTTCCGGAACCGGACCGGATTTGGGAATTTTCGGCCAAACACAGGATAGAGGTATTGGGCATATCCCCGACGCTTGTCCGCCTATTGGCGACGAAAGGCGATAACCTCCCCAAAAACCACGATCTATCGTCGCTTCGGGCATTTGCCTCCACCGGGGAACCCTGGAACCCGGCGCCCTGGTGGTGGCTGTTTGAAAAGGTGGGTCAATCAAAAATTCCGATAATTAATTACTCGGGCGGTACCGAAATTTCAGGCGGTATCCTGATGGGCAATCCCTTGCTCCCGCAAAAACCGGGTTCCTTTCCAGCTCCGTGTCCGGGTATGAATGTGGATGTTTTGGACGAAGATGGAAACCCGGTTGAGCGGGGAGAAGTCGGTGAACTTGTAATCAAAGATACGTGGATCGGAATGGCCAGGGGCTTTTGGGGAGAACACGAGCGATATCTTGAAACTTACTGGAATCGATTCGAAAAGATATGGGTTCACGGCGATTTCGCGATGCAGGACAAGGACGGACACTGGTACATTCTCGGGCGTTCCGACGACACCCTCAAGGTTGCCGGAAAGCGGGTCGGACCGGCCGAAGTAGAAAGCCTGCTCGTAGAAGACAGTCGGGTCATCGAAGCGGCAGTGATCGGGGTCCCCGACGAAATCAAAGGCACGGCGATGGTCGCGTTCTGTGTTGTACACGCTGGCCGCGGGACGCCGCCACCCAAACTGGAAAACGAACTAAAAGCGCTAGTCGCCAAAGAGATGGGAAAACCACTGACGCCAAAACGGATCCACTTTGTCGCGGCCCTTCCAAAAACGAGAAATGCGAAAGTAATGCGACGAGTGGTGCGTGCAGCATATCTCGGCCGGGACCCCGGAGATTTATCGGCTCTCGAAAATCCGGAAACAGTAGGTGAGATTTCGTCTTTGGAATGAGTTTTACGGTTCCGGAATTTTGCTTTTTCCGAAGACTGAAGCAGATACCCGAATTTCCTGTTCAATGATTTACACAGGCGGCGACGAAATCCGCCGTTTTGGAACATAGGGCCTTGAATTAGGAATCCAGCATCTTACTTCCGCGCAATAGTTGAGATACTCAACTCCGAATCGGTTTCTCAAATTTTCTTCTTCAAGCGGACGAAAAATCAGCTGCCAGATCAAACTCCCCATCAGCGCATAGACAAACACAAGCGGTGAACCCAGAAACAGCGCCACCGCAATCCCCTGCCCGATTCCAGAAAGCGCCATCGGATTTCGGACATAGGCATAAACCCCCTGATTAACGAGATTGGGGGCATGATCGAGCGGAAGCGGTGTCCCCTTTCCGATCCTCGACATCGTGACCGCGCTCGCAACGCCCAAAGAACTGATCGCCGCAAATAAAATCAGGGATATCAGCCCCTGAAAGGGAAATGAAAAATTCGGGATACCGAGCTTTGCCTCGACACGCGTTATCAAGACCGGGAATATCGCTAGTATAAGGGTCCACACAATAACAATTTGCCCGAATGTCTTGGCAAGAATCCAATTAGTCTTCGCCGGCCTGGTCTCCCGGAACATATAATCACTGACGGGAGGCAGCCCGACTGCAAATGCGCCGCTCCAAAGCATCGCCGGAATCATAAACACAACACCCAACCATCCCGTGTCAGTCAGCAATGCGAAAGACAGGCAGTAGGCCGCTGCATAACTGATCGCCCCGGTTACAAACCAGACGACGATCGACGTAAATCGGACGTTTTGAACGCAGAGGAATCCCGCAATGACTGAGCCGATAGCGAGAAAGAGAATATCGGGAAGCCAGAATCCGAGCAGAATATTCTCCGAACCTCCCATCTCGAAAAAGACGCGGGTTGAAGGAGCAAAAAACAGGAGGCACCACCACAATAGAACACCCGCCCCCTGCACCAAGAAATAGTATGAAGCCGATTTATTTATATTCATTATTAAAGGATTGGCCGATGCAATATAATGACTGCATTTTATGTCCGAACTCATATCAGAACAAAATCTCGAATCAATTTGCCAGAAGCTATCAAAGCGCGACCGTTGTTTGGCCCGAATCTACAAATCCTACGGGACACCCCCGCTTTGGGAACTTGAACAGAGTTTTTCAACCCTGGTTTACATAATCCTCGGACAACAGGTATCGCTGGCTTCGGCAAAAGCCTGCTTCGAAAAATTGGAAAAACGTTTGGGTTTGATAACGCCGGAAATATTCATCACGCTCTCGGACAAAAACTTGAGAGAGATCGGCTTTAGCCGGCAAAAGAGCGCATACTGCCGAAACGTGGCCGAGGCGTTGATTCACAGGACGCTTGATCTCAGGGGCCTCAATAAAATCCGGGATAGCGAGGTCAAGGCGATCCTCGAAAAAATCAAAGGCATTGGTAACTGGTCGTCAAGTATTTATTTATTGATGGCGATGCTTCGCCCCGATATTATGCCGGAAGGGGATCTGGCGCTTCATACTTCCTGGAAGGAATTAAACCGTCTTGAAAAACCCCCGAAAACTGATGAGTTTGGAAAAATTGCGGCGCGTTGGAAGCCATACCGCTCAGTCGCGGCCAGACTGTTGTGGCATTTTTATTTGGGCGGGAAGGGCAAACGGCAGCCTGGCCTTAAAAGAGCGGTTAGAAATTAGATCCGCAAATTTCCTAATGTCAGTGTTTTATCGCTATGCGGGAGTCGGAGGGACGAAACCCGAAAAATAACTCAATAGATGTTTTTGAATCGGGTCCGACCCGGTTGTCGGCACGTAGTGAACCGTTCCGACTCTCTCCATTGACGGAAGATAATTGAGTAAATCCAGCGCTTCGCCCCGTGCCACATAGTTTATGACTTTGTCGTCGTTTATCAGCCTCGGGATTAGATTGCCGCCCGTAACTCCGGTTAAGTGAAGAGGTGCGGGATTGACTGTCGCCGCAGATCTTCCCTGGTGAATAGCCACATAAGAAGCCAGTCCGCCGCCGAGAGAATGCCCAACGACGATATTTGGCCGGAAATACATACCCGTCGCGGCGGCAAACGAATACTGCCAAGACAAACCGGTTAACCCCTGCGTGATATTATCAAGCCAATCAGGCGATGGACCGGAATCTGTTCCCGAAAACGACAGAATCTTCTTGCCCGACGGGGAGGTTACGACGACGGCCCTGAAGTTTCCCGGTTCGGTTACATCCGTCAAATTCCAGAGAGTGCCAGTTTGAAATCTCCAACGGCCTTCTGTCCCCTGACCTGAATAAGCTAACCAGCATAAGCCCAATACGTCCTGATAACTCAATCCCCAGGCGCTAACCGGCATAAGAAATCCTCCATGTTGCCATTAAATTTGGGTTCCCCAAGTAATGACGGAAAGACTACCAGTTTTTTGCGGGTGAGCTATTCTAATCTCCCGCTAATCTAATTATTCTGTTGTTTTATTACCCTGTGTTTGACGGGTGATGAAAGCACGATTGCCGTTGTCGTGATCCCGTACGGAGTGAGCTTGTCGATCATTGCCTGAAGCTGCTCAACCGATGCCACTGCGACCTTGATGATGAACGAATCACCTCCGGTTCCACGATGGCATTCCAGAACCTCGTTTGCGTTTTTCACCACTTCGATTATCCGGCTGTAGTCGACCCCGGTGATACTCATTCGGATAAACGCAGTCACCGGGAGTCCTACCTTGGCGGTGTCGATTTCGACACGATAACCCCTAATAACACCGGCGTCTTCCAATTTTTTTATGCGTTCGATAATTGCCGGCGGAGTCAATCCAATCCGTCTTCCGAGTTCGGTGTAGCTAATTCGGGCATCTGTTTGAAGCTCATTCAGTATCTTCCAATCTATTTCGTCAGTCATTTTATATAATAAAGCGTGATAATGATTAAAGCTTACAATTTAATGTAAACCAGTGTCAGAAACAAATGTTGGTTATTCATTAGTTGGTTGATATCCCATAGAATGTATACTGTAATATATTGCCGAAAACCAAGGAGAGCCGTATGCTGACAGATTCCAACCCGGCGGCCGAACCCGGATTTGAAGTTGCGAGTTTTGAGGTGAAAGATGAAGATCTTCCTCCGTTTGAGGATATGCCTTTTGAGGATATCGAAGAACTTCCGCTAGAGCACCCGGGATCAAACGATCCGGATTACCGGAAACGAAGAGATTATATAGCTCAGTTGGCGAAGAAATTTCGTCACACCGGGGAGATTATCGACGTTGACTACACGGATGAAGAACAGAGCGTTTGGCGCCATGTTGCCGGAGAACTCGAAGAACTCCATCAAAAGAATGCGTCTCCGTTTTACCTTAAAGCGAAGAAAGATCTTGGAATCAGTAATCAACGAATTCCGCAATTGACGGAGATGAATAAGCGTTTGCAGGAGACGACCGGCTTCCGTCTGGCGCCGATTGAAGGATTGGTCAATACGAGGTCATTCCTCAGCTGGCTTTCCTGGCGGACGATGCTTTCAACGCAGTATATCCGCCATCATTCGCGTCCCGGATATACTCCCGAGCCGGATATTGTTCACGAAGCAATCGGACATATTCCGATGTTTACCAACAAAGATTTTGCGGACTTCTCTCAGTTCATAGGACACGGCGCGAGACTGGCTGATGAGGAGCAAATTGAAGAACTTGGCAGAATTTACTGGTTCACGGTCGAATTCGGACTGGTCGAAGCAGAGGGAGATATAAAGGCTTACGGTGCCGGATTGCTTTCATCGTTTCGCGAACTCAAACACGCGTTCTCTGATGAAGTTGAGCGCCGTCCATTTGTTTTGGAAGAGGTGATAAAGCACGAATATACATACTCGGATTTACAGCCAGTCTTGTATATAGTTCCTTCCTATAAGTTTTTGAGAGAAGAGACGCGTCGATATATTGAGACTTTTGAAAAGTAACCGGGTTAAAAAACCGGTTGGTTTAACGATTTAATGGATCAAAAATGAAAGTTGAAGAAGGAAGAATTGAAGGTGATATAACGGTTGACGAAGAGTTCCAATTAGATGGGATAATTTCGGGAAATATTACCGTTGTAAGCGGCGGAAGCCTGATCCTCCACGGCACTTGTCTTGGCAGTCTGACTATCGAGTCCGATGCCTCGGCCAATGTACACGGAACGGTTGTCGGAGACGTTCATAATCAAGGCGGTCAACTGGAGGTACACGGATCCGTTGAAGGCAACATTTTCGAAGCTGATTAGATTATTTTTAATTTCAAGTAAATATTATGAGCGAGAAGAATCCCCTGGGATTACAGAAAATCCATCATGTAGAATTTTATGTGGGTAACGCCAAACAGGCCGAATATTATTATCGAAACGCCTTTGGATTCTCCCGCGCCGCATATTCGGGACTCGAGACCGGCAACCGCGAGACGACGTCTTACGTGATGAGGCAAAATCGCGTTAATTTTGTCTTTACAGCCCCGCTCGTCGAAACGCACGAGGCCGCCGAGCATATCAAGAAGCATGGCGACGGCGCTCGCGACATAGCCTTTCAGGTTGAAGATTCCGATTATGCATTTGCGGAAGCGGTCAAAAGAGGTGCGGAAATAGCGATAGAGCCTTATGACTGGAAGGATAATAATGGAAGCGTCAGACGAGCCGCAATCAAAACTTATGGTGACACGATTCATTCGTTTATTTCGTATAACACAAACAACGGCCATAATTATTCTGGTCCTTTTCTCCCCGGATTTGTCGAACAAGAATTAACCGGATTCGAAACCGGAATTATCCTGGTCGACCACATCGTCGGAAATGTCGAGCTCGGTAAGATGAACTTCTGGTGTGATTATTACCGTGATGTGATGGGGTTTGAACGCTATATTACTTTTGACGATAAAGACATTTCAACGGAATACTCAGCACTTATGTCGATCGTGATGAGTGACGGCGGACACAATATTAAGTTTCCGATCAATGAACCCGCGCACGGCAAAGGCGGCAAGAGTCAAATTCAGGAGTATATCGATTATTATCAGTCGGCCGGCGTTCAGCACATCGCACTTCTGTGTAAAGATATAAGCTCTACGGTGTCGAAACTGGAGGCTAACGGTGTTGAATTTTTACGGGTGCCGGATACCTATTATGAAGAGCTCGGTGAACGGGTCGGCGAGATTGATGAAGATATTGAAGAGCTAAAACAATTGGGAATCCTCGTCGACCGTGACGATGAGGGGTATCTTCTGCAGATTTTTACAAAACCGGTCGAAGATCGGCCAACCGTTTTCTATGAAATCCTTCAGCGAAAAGGATGCAAGGGTTTTGGCAAGGGGAATTTCAAGGCGTTGTTTGTATCAATTGAAGAAGAGCAAAGGCGGCGCGGAAATTTATAGTTAGTATGAAAATATTCCGGCGCTTAATTCTTTTTGTGGTTCTTTTCAACGGGATCGGACGGTAAGCAGCGCGTCGGCCGGAATTCGATTATGAATAATCGTCACGAGAAAATCCTGGATGTCGGTTGCGGAAAGAACAAACACGAAGGAGCGGTCGGATTGGACTACAACCCCCTGACCGGCGCGGATATAATCCACGATCTGAATGAATTCCCTTATCCGTTTGAGGATAATGAATTTGACATGGTGATCGCGACCCATGTAGTCGAACACCTTCCAAATGTGATGGATTTCGTGGATGAAATCTATCGGATCACAAGAAACGGCGGCCGCATTAAATTTGTTACGCCCCATTACACGAATCCGGACTGGAATACGGATCCGACCCATACCAATCATTTTAGTTCTTATTCGTTTAACACGTTCGACAGCGAAAAACGTAATTTCGATTTTTATACGAGTACAAATATTAAGCCGACCAGACGTTATGTTACAGTTTTGAATCTATGGCGGGTGACGGGCCTGCAGTTTTTGATCAATATTGACCATAAGTTTCCGAGTCTTCGATTTATTAGAAAATTCTGGGAACAGTATTTATGTTATATCTTTCGCGGGAAGGACATTTATTTCGAATTTAAAGTTGTCAAAAATAACGAATAGCCTGCGTTCCGGCTTGGCTAAAGTTTCATTCATATGAAGAGCGAAATTACTTATCAAAGCGGATTCGGCAATGAATATGCGACCGAGGCGATTGACGGTGCGCTTCCGGTCGGAAGGAATTCCCCTCAAAATCCACCGCTCGGACTTTATGCCGAACAGGTTTCCGGCACTGCTTTTACAGCACCCCGTTCGCTCAACAAAAGAACCTGGACATACAGGATTCGTCCATCGGTTCTGCATAAGCCGTTTGAGCAGATTGAAAATAATTTATTACGCAGCTCGCCGTTTGACAAAGTTCCCACGACACCCAACCAGCTTCGCTGGAACGCCCTTTCGATGCCGGACAAACCGACTGATTTTATTGACGGATTGACGACGATTGCCGGAAATGGTGATTCATACGCTCAAAATGGGTTGGCGATTCACATCTACCGCGCGAATAGGTCGATGGACGATCGTTTTTTCTACAATGCGGATGGTGAACTGCTGATCGTACCGGAAACCGGGCGGATCGGAATTTTAACCGAACTGGGTCTGATGCAAATTGGCCCCGGCGCAATTGCGCTGCTGCCGCGCGGCCTTAAATTCAGAGTGGCGCTGGGCGACGAGCAGGTCCGGGGATATATCTGCGAAAACTACGGCCAGCAGTTCCGACTTCCCGATTTGGGCCCGATCGGTGCCAACGGGTTGGCGAATCCGAGAGACTTTCAGACTCCGGTCGCCTGGTTTGAAGACCGGGAAGGCGAATTTGAAATCATCGCGAAATTCGGAGGCGGCCTGTGGCGTGCGGAAACCGGTCATTCACCGCTCGATGTCGTAGGCTGGCACGGCAATTACGCTCCCTATAGATACGATTTGCGAAACTTTAATACAATCGGATCCATTTCGTTCGATCATCCTGACCCGAGCATATTTACCGTGTTGACCTCCCCATCCGCCGAACCGGGCACTGCCAATTGTGATTTTGTGATATTCCCGGAACGATGGCTGGTAATGGAAGATACATTCCGGCCGCCGTGGTTTCACCGCAACTCGATGTCGGAATATATGGGTTTGATTTACGGCCAATATGACGCAAAAGAGGATGGTTTCGTCCCCGGGGGAGGTTCGCTTCACAATCAGATGTCGGCCCATGGGCCTGATCTGGAGGGATTTGAGAAGGCCTCGGCGTCGAGCCTCAAACCTCAAAAACTGACTGATACTTTAGCGTTTATGTTCGAATCGCGGTACATTATCCGCCCGACAGAATTTGCGATGGAAACGGAAGCGCGGCAGGATGACTACTTCAAATGCTGGCAGGGACTCCCCAAAATCTTCGGGCGGTAAAACGATTTCCGCCGGATTTTACGGCACGTGTTGCTAACAAGAATTTAATTACACACATTTTGCAGATTGACGTAGAATAGCAATCCAATGACTAATACGATTTCAATCCCAGGTGCATCACTTCAGGTACTGCTTAAAGAATCAATCGACTATGCCGGCCTCTTCCCACCCGCAAACCTTTCAATGTCGGAAGCTGTTTTAAACTATGCGATGTATAAAAACAGCAATTATAGCTGGATGCTCGGACGGTTCATTGTTCCGGTCGGGAGACTTGGAGAATTTCTCGGTAACGCTCAGGATTTTTTTAAACGAGACAAAAAGGGTGCCTGGCGGCTCAGCGTTCTTGCAAGCGATGATATACACGACACGGTCAGAACGGTTGATGATTTTAATATGACCAACGCACCGGGCGTCGTTTGCGATGTACTCGAGATCAAGGCTTCCACTCAGGAGGATATCGTTATGAGCACGAACAGTATCCCCCGAAATTTTACTAACTACTTCGAACTTGAAATTAACGACAGATTTCCCGACCTGATCACCACGCTTGCGATTAACAAACAGCGTGCAAAAGTTAGAACCGGAGGCGTTACACCCGATTTTTTTCCAAATACCCATGATCTGATACGGTTCGTTCGAACGTGTTTGGCCGCGAACGTCCCGTTTAAGGCCACTGCGGGGCTTCATAATCCGATCCGGTGTTTTAAGCCTCTGACTTATGAGCCAAATGCGCCGAAGGGCGCAATGCACGGCTTCTTAAACCTCTTTATAACCACCGGTTTTGCGCGCGAAGGGTTTAAGGCGGAGATCCTAGAAGAGATTATGGAGGATGAGTTCCACGAAAGTTTTGACTTCCAGGAAGGCGGCATCTCATGGCATCGGGAATTCATGCTAACCATACCGCAGCTCCAGCTTTTGCGGGAGAACGGGATAATGTCTTTCGGTTCCTGCTCTTTTGACGAGCCGATCGAGTCACTCGAGGAAATCGGATTTCTTTAGTGACGTATAGAATATTCAATATCGAATCGGTCGAACAAACCAACGGATGCTTGGCGAGCCTTAATGGCTCCGAAGCAGAATTGATCGCTGCGTAATAAAAGAAAGCCGCAGTATTCAGGCCTTTTTTTTATGCGGAGCCGAGCAGCAACTGTTGCCCGAGGATTTACGGGCCAACAAGGGAATTATTATCAACGACCCAATTTTATGATTTACGAAGTTAACGAAACGCACGACCAAACATTAAAAAGCTGGATCGAATCGGCAAACGATCCAAATACCGATTTCCCATTGCAGAATTTACCGTATTGCATGTTCTCGATGAAAACTTTCGCCGACTTCGTATCGCAGTTTATGGAAAGTTTCAAGGGAATAAAAGAGTCGGGAATTGAAGGGGCAATCGACTATGTGCGAAACATTGTAAAGGGCGCAAAGTCACCGGGAGAGGTGCTCAAAGAATTGGGCGCTACGATGGAAGAAGGCGAATCCCTGGAATTCTTAAAAAATCTCGACCCGTCGGATATGAAAACAGGGCTTGAGAAAATCATCGGCCTCAAGATGTATCAACGGGGGATCGGGATTGCGATCGGTGACCGGATTTTTGATCTTCACGGATATTTAGCCGAAGGGCACATGGACGAGGTGCTAAGTCCGCTTTTCTCTTCAAAGAAAGTTCCGGAAGATCCTTTTCTGCGTGAAACCCATATCAGCCGCGAATTGTTTGGATCGGGTAAACTCCGACAGAAAGTGAGACGGGAACTCCAGACTCTGCTTAGCGAGAATAGCGAAAAAGAAATCCAGGCCAAGCTCCGGCCGTTTTTGCTGCCGATTTCGGAACTTGTTTTTCTCCCGCCGTTTGAGATAAAGAACTATACGGACTTCTATTGCTCAATTTATCATGCCACAAATGTCGGCAAATTATTTCGTCCCGACAATCCGTTGCTTGAAAACTATAAGTATATTCCAATTGGTTATCACGGCCGGGCGTCATCAATAGTGATGTCCGGGACAGACTTCAAAAGGCCGAAAGGCCAGAACCGAAGTGATGCAGAAAAACCGCCGGTTTACATCCCTTCAAAGGCGCTGGATTATGAAATGGAAGTCGGTTTCTTTGTCGGAAGGGGAACCCAACTCGGGGAAACGATCGCGCTGCGCGATGCTGAGGATCATATTTCCGGGCTTTGTCTAGTCAACGACTGGTCGGCGAGAGATTTGCAAGGCTGGGAATATCAGCCGTTGGGCCCTTTTCTTGGCAAAAGCTTTGCGACGACAATTTCGCCGTTTGTGGTTTCTATGGAAGCACTCGCGCCGTTTCGCCGTCCTGCGTTCGAGCGCGGGAAGGGAGACCCGAAACCGCTCGATTATCTTTCAGACGGGCAAAATGAAGAGATGGGCGGAATCGATATCAAGCTTGATGTTTTTATTCGGTCGAAGAAGATGCGCGATCAGAATACGGAACCCTATCTGTTAAGCCGTTCTAACTTAAAGGATCTTTACTGGACCATAGGACAGATGCTCACCCATCATGCGTCGAATGGCTGTAATCTCGAGTTTGGCGATTTGATGGCGACCGGGACGGTTTCGGGAAAAGAGGACAGCGAACGCGGCTGTCTGCTTGAAATTACCAAACGGGGATCGGAGCCGGTTGAATTGCCGTCAGGCGAAACCCGGAAGTTCCTCGAAGATTACGACGAGATAATTATGAAGGGATTTTGTGAGGGTGATGGTTTTAGGCGGATTGGATTTGGAGAATGCCGGGGAATGGTTTTGCCCGCGGACGATTAATCTGGTTCGGGGCGACGATAAAAAGTTTTCCGTTCACACATATTTTTGCTGAACTGCTTTATCGGCCCTTGAACTCCGGCTTACGTTTTTCCAAAAACGCGGCAACGCCTTCTTCTTTATCTTCGCTCGAAAAGGAAATCGCAAATAAATCGATTTCCCTTCGCAGGCCCTCGTCGAGATTCGTTTTCGACGCCGTCTTGACAGCTTCTTTTGCCATCTGCAGCGCAATCGGGCTCTTTGAGGCGATTTTATTTGCCATCTTGAGCGTTTCCGCTTCTAGTGTATCCGGCGGGTAGACATAATTGACCAACCCCAACTCACACGCCGTTTCGGCATCTATCATATCGCCGGTCATAATAAACTCCATCGATTTTCCTTCGCCGATTAGCCGCGTCAGCCGTTGGGTTCCGCCGCCGCCGGGAATAATACCGAGATTTATTTCCGGCTGCCCGAGCTTGGCATTCTGACCCGCAATCCGTATGTCGCAAGCCAAAGCGATTTCGCACCCGCCGCCCAGGCAAAATCCGTTGATCATCGCAATAACCGGTTTCGGAAAATTGTCGATAGAGTTAAAGAGTGTCTTATTTTGGAATACACTTCGTTGTGAGACCGGTGTCTCACCGGCAAATTCGCTAATATCGGCTCCGGCAATAAATGATTTTTCGCCGGCACCTGTTATCACCACGACTCGAACCCCGTCATCCGCCTTTAATTCGTCCAATGCCGCGACGCCTTCACGATGCACGGTTGAGTTCAATGCGTTAAGTTTGTCCGGCCGGTTGATTGTCAGGACAGCTACCGCGTCTCGTATTTCAAACAAAATTGTTTCGTAAGTTGCCATCCTGCTGGTGCCGCCGTAAATCGCCGATTTCAATTCGGCAGTCCTTTTACCCGGTATTTAAAAAATAAGTTTAGGAAGTCGAATTTGAAGAGGGACATTGAGGACTATTCATCACTATCGTTAACGTCTTCCGTTTCATCCGCCTGGTCATCTGCAACCCAAGATACAAATAATCTCAACCAGTCTTCTTTCGGCTCGGTAATGGAAACCCCGATTCTGGCTGTTCCCCTAACGGCGGGCGCCGTTCGGATAACTTTCGCCTGAACCTCGACCGGTACCCCATCTGGCCGATGTGATCGAATATACAGACTTTCGTTGGCAGAAACCTGCTGATTTAAATGAAAAAGGACCCCGGTTGTAGAGATATTATCGGTTTCGGTTGGTTCGCTCCAAGCAGCGCCATCATCCGACCGTCCGGAAACTACAATCGGAAGCCGCAATGCCATTCTCAAAGCAAATCGCTTTTCCTCAAATTGAGGTTGTATCGTGGTCGCCATAAAGTTTTGGTTTCACTGCAACTTACCGTAGTCGATTAGTCTATCACGATTCGAAAAAAACTAAACACCTTTTCAAAAATTTCTTTCCGCTGGAATAATAGCCGGTTTTTCTTTAATAACTTAATTTTAGTACTTCAGGGTTAACGGTTCGACTAACGCGTTATCCGATAGTTATACTGATTAAATTAAGAAACATGTACCAAAAGTATTTGTAATTTTAGTCGATATATTAAATAACCCAGGAGATTTTTGTAGATTATTATGTCCCAAGAAGAAATAAGACGCAAGGTCGTGATTTTGGGATCGGGGCCGGCAGGATTGACGGCCGCGATTTATGCTTCCCGTGCGCAACTTGAGCCCATCGTTATCGACGGTCCCCAGCCCGGCGGCCAGCTCACAATTACGACAGACGTCGAAAATTACCCCGGTTTTGCCAAGGGAATAATGGGTCCCGAGCTGATGGAAGAATTTCGGGGTCAGGCAGAGCGATTCGGAACTAAAATCCTTCAAACGTGGATTGAACGGGTTGATTTGAGTGAACGCCCATTCACCCTTTATGGGAAGACCAGCGAAGACAGCGACGAGATCACGACATTGATCAAAGCCGAGACGCTTATCATTTCAACGGGTGCGTCGGCTAAATGGTTGGGAATTCCGGGTGAAGACCCGGTTCCTAATGGATTGGGGGGAAACGGCGTTTCGGCCTGTGCAACGTGTGACGGCTTCTTTTTCCGTGAAAAGCCGGTCGTAGTGATCGGCGGCGGCGATACTGCGATGGAAGAAGCTCAGTTCCTTACCCGTTTTGCTTCGAAAGTCGATGTCATCCATCGCCGGGATGAATTTCGGGCTTCAAAAATAATGCAGGAACGAACGCTGGCAAATGAGAAGATCAATGTCATATGGAATACGACAGTCAATGAGATTCTCGGAACGCAGGCGGATGGCGTCACGGGCGTTAAACTCTTTAATAAGAAGACCAACGAGGAATATGTCTATCCGACCCAGGGAGTATTCGTCGCGATCGGTCACAAACCGAATACGGATCTCTTCAAGGACTGGCTGGAAATGGATGATGTCGGCTATATTAAGACAAACGGCAGGACGATGGAGACAAATATTCCGGGCGTTTTTGCGAGCGGTGACGCTCAGGATAGTTATTATCGTCAGGCGGTTACTGCCGCGGGAACTGGATGTATGGCGGCAATCGATGCTGAAAGGTTTCTTGCCGAGCACGATGTGGACCTAGATCAAAAAACAAACGTCGCGACTTAAAATTTTCATAACGTGAACCGGAGGCGCCCAGTTAAAGTTTAAGAGCGGATTCCCTGATTCTTCCAGTGAAAAGGCGAATTAGTGAATTAATCAAACTGGCGGTTGTTGTTTGTGTTTGAGAAAGCAAGTTATTTATAATTTCAATTCAAATTATATCCGGAGTTTTAATACGTCCTATGCCGATTTACGAATACAAATGCCTTTCCTGCGATGGTCACTTTGAAAGGCTTCAGAAGGCCACCGATCAATCTCTTACGACCTGTGGCGAATGTGGCGGAAAACTGCAGAAACAATGGTCGCTTTCCGGGTTTCAATTCAAGGGCGAAGGTTGGTATGTCACCGATTACGCCAAGAAGAAAGAATCGAATGCCAAGGATAAACTGGAGAAAACGACCGAATCGGAATCAACCGAAAAGGCGAAATCAGCATCAAACGAAAAAATAACCGATACTCCCAAGAAAGATAAGGTGCCGGAGAAAAGTAAAGATAAATAATGACGGTTGATGCGCTTAGGGTAATTGCAGTTTTTATATGCCTCATATCGGGCGTTGTTAATGCAAACGCACAGTCCGGTCATAGCGCACGGAACACGGCTAATCTAGATGGTACGATTTTGAGCGTCACCGCGCTGAGAACCTCGAATTCCGACCAGCCGATCCGGGCCGAAAACCTATACCTGTACGAGAATGCGGTTGAACAGAAGATTAAGAATTTCAGCTTCGACCCCTCGCCGTCGCGAATTGTTCTACTTGTCGATAATTCCCAGACACTTCGAGCTGATCTGGGTCTGCTTCAACGAGCCGTGATGGAATTCGTTTATGAAATCTATGACGGAGACCAGCTTTTCGTTATTGGCTTCGATGAAAAACCCGAAATTATCCAAGAGTGGACGGATGACGCCGCAAAAATGGAGAAGGCGTTGACGACATTCCGGAAACAGGGAAATCCGCATCTGTTTGACGCTATTAACGCGGCAACAAAAGAAGTGCTGGTTCCGTTAATGCCCGGAACCAGGAAGACCGCGGTGGTCATAATTGGCGACGGTTTGGATCGCGGCAGCAAGACACCGTTTGACAGCATGCTGTCGGATCTACAGCAAAACAACATCACGGTTTATGCGCTGCAGATCCGCGATCGAACCGGCGGCGCTTATCGCCGCCATTCTCCGAAAGCCGCCAAGGTTGTCTCGCAGGTAACCGAGGAAACGGGCGGTAAAGCCTTTCCTATCGAGAGTGCCAAGGAAGCCGCAAAATTTATCTGTGACGAACTCCGTAAAAACCGCTACCTTCTGTCTTATTTTCCTACAAATACATCGTCATACGATGCCCGCCGGTTGTTTATAATAGCTGACGAAGGAATAGAGATTCGTTCGAAGGCCGTCCAACCACCGAACTTAAGGTAAGTATGGTATTCTTAGCAACGATAATTACGCGTTTAGCTTTAATCATCGTGGCGTTTTAATCACCGTGTTCGTGGTTCATATCGGAATTTGTCAACGAAACCACAGTTTATAAAATGGGAGCAGGAGATAAGTGAGCGATTCGAAGGACAAACCCAAAATGCCTCCGCCGGATGATTTTTCCAAGACCACGCCCAATATCGATATTGATCCGGAAGACTCTGCCGGTTCGAAGGGAGATTGGGATGATTCCGGATACGGTTCAGCGCCGGATGCTCCAGCCGACGATTGGGGAAAGACGGTTATCAATTACAACGTTTCTTCCCTTGATGAAAGCGATGATGATGATGATGACGAAGACGAAAAGAGTTTTGGAGCAGAACTTCATCCGTCAAAGTAAAAAGCGAGCGAACCCGACTGGGGGATGACTCAGCAAAATTTTAATGTTAACGACGAATTCGGGTCTGGCTCTTCTGAAGCCGACAATGACTCGGTCGCTGGCGCCACGGTCCCGTATTTTAAACTCCCGGACGCCGAGAAGGCCAAATATCAGAACATCCCGCCGACTCCTACCGAACGGGCAGAAAAAGAGGCTGAAAACAAGAAAAAGGAAGGCGGGGTTCCGATGTGGTTTTGGGTCGCAGCCGGGTTGATGATGATGTTTTCGTTCGCCGTTCTCGTTCTCCTTGGTGTCTGGTTCTTTTTTACCGGTCCGTCGAGTTTTACCGTTCGTGTAAAAGGCGCACAGCCATTTAGTCAGTTCTTTGTCGACGGTGGAAGGTGGGGCGTAACGAATGCGGAAAAAACGGTAGACCTGGTCGGTTTGAGACCCGGAAAGCGGAAAATAATTATCAGGAAAAAGGGTTACACCGATGACGAACAGGAAGTCACCGGTGAGAGCGGCGACGTACTTGAAATCTTTGCCCGTCAACAGCAATCCGAAGCGGAACGTCAAGGCTGTGAACAGATTATCGATGTTAAAACACGTGAAGACTGTGCCAATCTCATTCTGGATAATCTCGACAGCCCTCCCAATCTCGATGATTTACTGAGGGCCCTTAATCTCTACTATATTAATTTCGACAGTGGTGCGGACACGATACCGCCTGCCCGGCAAAAATTCCTCGAACGTGCGTCGACTTACCTTAAGCAACTGCCGGAAACGGTCGTTATTGAAATTGGCGGTCATACCGACAACGTCGGAAGCGACAGCAACAATCAGGCGCTTTCTGAGAGACGGGCGAATTCGGTGAAGGAATTTTTTGTCGCAAAGGGGATAAAACCGGGCATGCTGATGACAAGGGGTTATGGCGAAACTAATCCGAAGGACTCTAATGAGACGGAAAGCGGTAGATTCCAGAACAGGAGAATACAGTATACCGCAGTCAAAAGGTGATCCCGAAGAAATCATAACGACCGGCGGATCATCCCTGTCTACTTAAGCGCGTCCAGATATAGATTTGCTTCTGCGTTTCGGGTCTTAACCCGCCGAATTCTTCAAAGGACCAATCTTTTATCGCCTTCCCTACGGGTAATTTTTTGGATGTCGAGGTATTCAAGCAGCGGTATCGCATATTTTCGGGATACACCGGTTAGATCCTTGAACTCCGCAACGCTGATCTGACGATCTTCCAACGCATTTGCAAATTCCCGTAGATTTGAAACCAATTCAGTGATCGTTTGCCGGGAAAAATAGAATTCCTCTGATACCTTAATTATCTCGCCCGAATTTAGAAGTAGTTGGAATAACTTTCTCGCCTGGCCGGAATTCAACCCGGTTCCGTTGATCGAGTGCTGAAGGGCATTCTCGAGAGTAGGGACCTTTCGGCCCGATTCAAGATAGGTTTGAATCAAACGCTCGCTGACCTTTTCTTCCTCGCCGGAAAGTTGCTGATGATACGAACTTAACCTGACGATATCCCGTTCCGACCAGATTTCGCCATCCGATTCCAAAGAAGTGAGAGCGGCCCTAAAAATATTAACCGAAAGATGCGACGCGGTCTTCTCCCGTAGAGTCTCCCGCATTATTCCGGGCGAAAGCGGTTCGTTACGATGATATTGCCCGATAAACCGTACGAGTTTTTCTTTTAGCAGCTTAAACGCGCTGTGGGCTATAAAATCGGTGTCACATTTAACCGTTAGTCCGGCTTTAATGTTTTCTTCAAGCGCTTTCTGCAATGTCTCCGCCTGCCAACCGGTTCGTGCTCGTAGATCCTTATAATTCAAACCCGAATCGTTTAGAAAGCCCAAAACAAGCGCGATGTATTCCGCGTAACTGCGCGAAATTACCGCGTTCTTCAGTTTTTCCAGATATCCGTTAATCGCTGAAGCCTCTTTTTTTCTGTGTTTTCGCGCAGCGGAATCGAGTATTTGTCCCCCGGCGATCGTCAACTGGGGGGAGTACTGGCGAAGTATAAATCGTTCGCCCGGAACGGCAATGATCGGGCGTTCCAGCCGAATCTGCACAAAATCGGATTGACCTGGTTTAATCTCATTCGACGGATTGAGAACCTGAACTCTTGCCAACGCCTCGACGGTTCCAAGGTGCATTCTTACCCGATGACGCGATTTGACAGCCCGTTTAGCCGAAGCCAAAACCTCCATTTCCGCATCAACAATCTGGGTCGGGCGGAGTATTTCTGTTTCCGACAGCACCATTCCACGTTTAATCTCGATGTAATCGACACCGCCCAAATTGACCGCGGCGCGCTGGCCGGCGTGTGCTTTGCTTACCGCAGAGCCATGATTCTGTAACCCTCGAATTCGTACAACTTTTCCATCCGGCACCAGCTCCATATCGGTCCCAACTTCAATTTGTCCGGTCGCAATCGTGCCGGTCACGACTGCGCCAAAGCCCTTTACAGTGAACACCCGGTCAATCGGCATTCGCGTCACAAATGTATCAGCCCGGGGAGGAATTTCGGGGCCGAGCCGGATGAGCGTGGCTTTTAATTCTTCAATTCCTTCGCCCGTCTTTGACGAAACCGGTATCACGGGCGCGGTTTGCAAAAACGTACCCTTGACGAGTCCGGCAATGTCAGATTCAACCAGTTGGAGAAATTCGGAGTCAACCAGATCGTTTTTCGTCACCGCGATCAATCCCCTTTTTGTTCCCAACAAACGGCAAATTTCAAAATGTTCGCGGGTTTGGGGCATCACACCCTCATCGGCTGCCACAACCAGCAGCACGAGATCGATTCCGCTTGCTCCGGCAAGCATATTCTTGACGAATTTCTCATGACCCGGGACATCCACGAAACCGATTCTTAAATTATCCAGACTGAGTTCCGCAAATCCGAGGTCAATCGTGATTCCACGTTCTTTCTCTTCCGGCAAACGGTCCGCATCGGTTCCCGTCAGCGCCTTAACAAGCGCCGTTTTGCCATGGTCAATATGTCCCGCTGTACCGACGATTATGTCCATAAATAGAAAAAGCCAAGTTTGGCACCATTTTCTGCCAACCCCGGATTGTGAATCTTCGCTGAGCCTGAAGGATCAGTCATTGTAGGTGGAAACGATCGAACGGGTCGGAACAGGAACGGTCAAAAAGCGATTATTCGCTGCCGTTCGAATCATATTGGCTCAACTTTCGATACAGCGTTTTCCTTCCAATATTTAGCAGCTTTGAGGCCCGCGATTTGTCGCCGCCGGTATAATCAAGGGTCGCCTTGATGATTATTTCTTCGACCTCGTTCATCGATGACGGCAGCTCGATCTCGAGACCTATCGAACGGCCGTCGCTGGCTGCTTTCGCTCGTTCCTCCCGGGCCCGGGCGTCGATTTCAAAAGCCATCTGGCTAATCGCCGGCGGTAAGTCGTCGAGCTCAATTTGTCTCCCGGAAGCTATTATCACGGCGCGTTCAATGGCATTTTCAAGTTCCCGTACGTTGCCGGACCAATCATAATTTACGAACGCCCGCAAGGCTTCCTTTGATATACCGGAGACAAACCGACCCGACTTTTCCTTGTAGACCTCAAGAAAATGGAAGACCAGCAAATGTATGTCTTCCGGCCGCTCACGCAGCGGGGGAACCTCGATCGGAAAAACGGAGAGCCTGTAAAACAAGTCCTTTCGAAACTTTTCCTCATCGACGGCATTTTCGAGGTTAGTATTCGACGCGGCGATCACACGTACATCGACCTTGATCGTTTCATTTCCGCCGATCCGCATAAATTCGCCTTCCTGGAGTACTCTGAGCAGCTTGACTTGAGCCGGCAGACTCATTTCGCCTATCTCATCAAGAAAAAGTGTTCCCCCGTCAGCCTCTTCAAATCGTCCTTTTCTTGACGTTCGGGCATCGGTAAAGGCGCCTTTTTCATGCCCGAATAGTTCGGATTCAATTAGAGTTTCGGGAATTGCACCGCAATTCAGCTTCACGTAAGGTTTTTCTTCACGGCCCGAATTGTAGTGGATCAGGTTAGCAATCAATTCCTTTCCGGTTCCTGATTCACCCTGAATCAGGACGGTCGTATTCGTATCCGCTACATTCAATGCGAGTTCGATTGAACGCCTGATGTTTGGCGCCTGGCCTATTATCCGGCTCGTATTTCGCTCGTGGAGTTCCGACTTCAGGCGCATCACTTCGGCCGAAAGCTGATCGCGTTCAAGAGCGGTTCCGATTTGATCCGCGATCCCTTCGACAAGTGCAACCTCGTTATCCTGTATTCCGTCTTCGACTACCTCGCTCCAAACGAATCCCAACAGTCCGAAAGCGTGACCTCCAACCCTTACGGGTGCTACAAGCGCGGCCTTACCATTAAATTGTGAATTAAATATTATCCGGACTGCCAACGGCAGTTCTGAATCAATCAGCCGAACCGTTTTCCCTTCTTCCAGGATGTCTTTTAGCGCAGGGAACGGCTCCAAATCAAGCGACTGATTATGTTCATCAATCATCTGCAAAACCTTATTCGGCTTTTTGCCTTCGCCCATCTTAAATGATGCCAGTGATATTTTCTTTTCGGATTGGTCGAGGACGCCCAATGCGCCGTAGTCCGCGCCGATCAACCCGACGGCGCGTTCCAGGACTTTTGAAGAAACTATATTGAAATCGGAATGGGAATTGAGGATGTTCGCGATTTCGAGCAATTCGTTTATCCGCCGTGTTTCCTGTTCCTGGGTAACATAAAGGCTGGTGTATTGATATCCGATCGCGAGCTGGCTGGCGATCGATTCGAGAAATGAAACTTCTTCGTTGAGCCATTGACGGGGCGCGTGGGTATCGTGAAGGCCGAGAAGCCCGATTACGTTACCGTTAAGAAGTATCGGAAGAACGAGGAGAGAACGAGTTTCAAGCGCTTTGGCGAGAAACCTGACTTTGGCGTCTTTCGCTTTAGACGTGTCGTTGACAATAATCGGTTTTGTGAGGTCAAAATGCTCTGAGAGTTTTTTTGCGTCGACTGGGATTTTGGTGCCCTCGCTGACCGGTATATCCTCGGACGCTCGCCATTCGTGGCTGATTTGTAGTTCGTTATCCTCTGTAAGCTGAATAAGATCACACCGATCCGCATTCATCATCCTTCCAATTTCCGAAACGACAACGCGCAGAAACCGTTCGAGTTCGATATTGGTTGGCAGATCGCGGGCGAGACGATTGATAATCGCTTCCCGTGCCTCGTGCATTTTCATCTTCCGCTCTAGCGAAAGCGTCTGCGGCGTTTGACCACCCTCAATTTCGATTTTCATAAAGCCCCGTCAACTGTTTGAGGTTGATAGAATCGGTAACCCTAATGTTTTCCCCTTTTTTACCCGTCCATGTCAAGTTGACACAGTCATATACTTGCGTGTGTTATTTGGACGCAGTTACGACTGTTCGGTTTTTTTCTTGATTATGAGTTCTTTGGAGTAGTTGGAACGGCGGTTGCGGATGGAGCCCTCGCCGGTTCGGACTTCCGGTTTTTTGCAGAGGGATCGGTTCTCTTTGGAGTCTTGCTCTTATAATTAGTGCGTTTTTGACCTGCCCGCGCCTTTGTCAGCAGATCTTCGGCGCGTATGTTATCGCTGTCGAGTTCGATTGCCTTGCGCAGTTGACTGACCGCAGCCGAATATTTTGCCAGTTTAATCAGTACGACGCCGTATTCGGTTCTGTAAAGGCTGTCGTCCGGGTTAAGATCGACAGCTTTCTTTAGCGCCCGTTCAGTTTGCTCGTCGTCGTAAAGTTTATTGTATGCACGGCCCAAGTTAAAATACGCAGTATGATCTTTCGGATTCTCCCTGATCAGTTTTTTATAAGCCTTCACCGCATTTTCAAACGAGGTTTCCGAGTTTTTTCGTTTTTTCTTTTTATCCGAAGTCGAGCTTACCGGTTCCAAACCGAGCTCATCTTCAATGAGCGAATAGGCAACGCCGAGCTTGAAGTGGGCCTCGGCCAGATCCGGATCGAGTTCGGCCGATTGCTTGAACGCGTCGATCGCGTTCTTGGTTTTGTTTGCGTCCAGGTACTCATCCCCTTTTCTCAATGCCTCAACCGCGTCGTTAAACTTTGGCACCTCTTCATCTTCCTGCTCGGCGGAATTATTGTTGATATTCCCAGGCTGAACGCTTGATTGGGTTTGACTCTCAACAATACTTGCGTTTCGGCTTTTGGCCGATTCAAACTGACACCCCGAAAATAGTAGTGAAAATAAAGCAAAATACAAAATACTTCTCAAGTGACTCATAATAAATTTTCTGCGTTTTTAAAACTATCCCGGGGGAAATGTAAACTCCCTTCCACCCATTAAATGAATATGGAGATGGAACACGGTCTGTCCGCCGTCCTTGTTTGTGTTGATTACTACCCGGTAGCCATCGTCCGCAAAGCCATTTTTCCGGGCCAGATAGGCTGCTTTCAGCATCAGGTGTCCTATAATAACTCCCTGGTGCTCCTCGAAATCGTTAAGCGACGATATATGGTCCCGCGGGATCAAAAGAATATGGGTCGGAGCCTGCGGGTTTATATCATCAAATGCGACGCAAATCTCGTCTTCATAAACAAGGGTTGAGGGTATCTGGCCCGTCGCAATTTTACAAAACAGGCAGTCCGTATTCATATTTGAATCATTAAATCATAGGAAGCGGCATATACTCAACCGGGAGATTTCACGAATTTCAACACTATTAGATATTTACTATCCCTGGTTTCGCGGATGCGCGGACGGAATACAACGAATCGAAAAACATTTGAATCAAACGGTTTTGTAAGCTATTCTATTCGAGCAATTCTACTAGTTTTAAGGATTTAGGAAAAATGAAGAAGATTTATTTATTGGTTATCGTAATATCCGCATTACTGTTTCAAACGGCAATCGCCCAGAAAAATGTAAATTCGGACAAACCCGAAGAAAATGTAAAGCGCGGTTATTTGGTCGGACCGGGGGACAAGATAGAAGGTAAGGTTCTGGGCGAAGACCAATTTGGATTTGTTGCCTATGTCGATGAAAATGGGTATTTCAATTTGCCCTTTGATACCGAACCTGTCGCGGCCAAGTGCCGGACGGAGAATGCCCTGCGCGAAGAGGTTACCGAGCGAGTTGCCAAATATGTAAGAAACCCGATGGTGACGGTATTCGTAGCGGAACGTAGAAAACCGGTTCCGGTGACCATTTACGGTCAGATAAGATCACCTCAGCAGGTCGAACTTCGCCGCGAAGCACGCTTAATGGAATTGATCGCTTTTTCGGGCGGGGTAACTGAAGAGGCCGGCGGGATCGTCTGGATATTCCGCCCGCAGCTTCCGATCTGCGCCAAAGAAGAAATGATCGCCGAATGGAAAAAAGAATCGAATAACGGCGCCGAGGTGCCTTCGAGGATGTACACATTATCCGGTCTTCAAACCGGTGAAAACGAATCGAACCCGATTGTCTATCCGGGTGATCTGATTATGGTCGAAAAAGCCTCCCCGGTCTATATCAACGGAGAAGTCTCTAATTCTACCGGCGTCTACATCAAGGAAGGCGGTCTATCGTTGACACAGGCGCTG